>NZ_JBVVQD010000001.1:0-216733 GCF_055811755.1 Mesorhizobium sp. WSM4840 | reverse complement strand
TGCTTTTGGTCCCCCATTGCCCCCCGCCGGCCCCAACCATCATCCCCCCCCCCCCCGGGGGGGTTCTCCGCCCCCCGCCCCGCCGCCCACACCCCGCCGGACACGGCGGCGCTCGGCGCCACCGCATCGGTGGCGCTGCGCAACGTCATCCTGGGTCTCGGCGCCGTGGCGATGATGGTCTTCACCAGCCCGAAGCTGTCGGGTCTTGTCATCGCCGCCATCCCGGTGATCGTGCTGCCGCTGGTCGCCTTCGGCCGCTCGGTGCGGCGCAAATCGCGGCTGGCGCAGGACACGCTGGCCGACGCCACGGCCTATGCCAGCGAGCAGATCGGCGCGGTGCGCACGCTGCAGGCCTTCACCAACGAGAAGCTCGTCACCGGGCATTTTTCATCTGCCGTGGAAGCCGCGTTCGAGGCGGCGCGATCTTCGATCTTTGCCCGCTCCTTCCTCACCTTCTTCGCCATCTTCATGATCTTTTCCTCGGTGGTGGCGGTGCTTTGGTTCGGCTCGCGCGACGTGCTCGACGGCACGCTGTCGCCGGGCACGCTCGGCCAGTTCCTGCTCTATTCGGTGTTCGCCGCCGGCGCGCTCGGCGCGCTGTCGGAAGTATGGGGCGAGCTTTCCCAGGCGGCGGGTGCTGCCGAACGGCTGACCGAGATCCTGGCCGAGAAGCCCGCGATCCAGGCCCCAGCGCATCCGAAACAGCTGCCGGCGACGGCCAGAGGCGCAATAAGTTTCGACGACGTGTCCTTCTCCTATCCCGCTGGGCCCGACCGCGCCGCCGTCCACGGTCTGAGTTTCCAGGTCAAGCCCGGCGAGACGGTGGCGATCGTCGGCCCGTCGGGAGCCGGCAAGAGCACCGTCTTTTCGCTGCTTCTGCGCTTCTACGACCCCGAGACCGGCAAGATCATGATCGACGGCGTCAATGTGCGCGAGGCCGACCCTGCCGCGATCCGGGAGCGCATCGCCATCGTGCCGCAGGATGTCACCATCTTCGCGGCCAGCGCGCGCGACAATATCAGCTTCGGCCGTCCGGACGCCAGCGACGCCGAGATCGAGGCGGCGGCCAAGGATGCGCTTGCCGACGAGTTCATCCTGAAGCTCGAAAAAGGCTATGCCAGCCAGGTCGGCGAGCGCGGCGTGACGCTGTCCGGCGGCCAGCGCCAGCGCGTGGCGATTGCCCGCGCGATTCTGCGTGATGCGCCGATCCTTCTGCTCGACGAGGCGACCTCGGCGCTGGACGCGGAAAGCGAGACGCTGGTGCAGACGGCGCTGGAGCGGCTGATGCAGGACCGCACCACCATCGTCATCGCCCACCGGCTGGCGACGGTGCTGAAGGCCGACCGGATCCTGGTTATGGATGGCGGCTGCATCGTCGAGGAAGGCACCCACCAGAGCCTCGTTGGCAAGGGGGGCATCTATGCGCGGCTGGCCAAGCTGCAGTTCGAAACCGGGGCGAATGCTTTCAAGGGTGCGGCGGAGTAGGCCTTTCCACTGGCGTCAGTTCGCTTCGGCGTCCGAATAGGCGAAATTGTAGTTCCAAGCCGAATTGTCATTGATCTTCTTGAGGGATTTCAAATAGGGGCCGATGCTCTTGGCGGGAACCTGACCGTTGATGGTCTTGAGAAACCAGTCGACCTGAAATTCGGTGGAGGTGCTCGTCCAACGAGCCTTGAATGCAAGGTGGGGCGTAATCACGTCGTCATTGTCCTCGGGGCCTACGAAGTGGGCCTTCAGATTTCTGACCGTGCACCGGTGTCGTCGAAAGATCGGGCTGCCTAGCCAGATTGGCGCGCTCCTTTCGAGGAGGTCGGGCTCCGGCAGATATCTGATGCCGACATCCGATTTCAGAGCAAATTCCTTGGCGAGGTTATCGGCGTCGAGATCGTCTGCCGACAGATCGTAGGATTCGGTTACCGACACCAGATTCTTGTCGCGGCTGTCGTTCGTCACCAACGGCCCCAGGCTTTTCATTCCGGGATACTGGCGATTGTAATATTTGAGATAGTCGTCCGCGATCTTTGCCGCCGATTGCGAGACAAGCTTATAACGCATGCTATCGGCATCCGCGCCCCAATAGGTAGTGGTAACCGTCAGTTTGAGCGGCTCGCCTTTGCGTTTGGGAAAATCGAACACCTCGTTCACAAAGGTGGTCGGCTGGTAGAGCTCGTTTCGGTCTATCTTTTCCATCGCCGCGTTGTCGGCGGCAATGGGCAGCGCAAAGCCGTAGTCGGGCGGCACAAGATTACCTGCCCTGCCTCCCTGCAGATAGTTGGTCGCGTCGATCCAGTACTTCTGGCTGTCGATGACGACCTTTACGATGATGTGGTCAAACGCCCTTATCGTCGGAAGTATCGTGGCGAGAGCAAGCCCTTCATCAAGATCCGTGAGAGCCACGTCCGCCTGGATTCCCAGTCGCCGCAGGCTGGAGGCGAGAAGCAGCGCCTTGTCCTTGCAATCGCCGAAGCCGCTTGCCACCACTGTCGTCGGGCTGCGCGGGATATAGGAACCACGGCCCATGGACAGGCTGACATAGCGGATGGTTTCCTGGACCAACCGCATTGCCTCGATCATCCTGTCTTCGGGCGCATCGTACTTGGCGGCAATGGCATCGAGCTTCGATGCGAACTCTGCCGGCAGCTCCTGGTCCAGCCGATAATACGGAAGCACCGTGTCGACGATATCTTGCCATTTCGATGTCGAGGAGATTTCGATGGATGGATATGTGCGAAAGTCCGGCGGCAGATATTCCTGCGATTTCACGGGCGTCGGGTTGGCGCTTTGCCAAAGATAGGTAGTCGTTTCTCCGGTGGACTCGACATCCGGGCGTATGTCCGTCCTGACCTGTCGGAAATTCTGGGGCTGCACGGTTGGCCACGTCACTCTTTCGCGGATCAGAGCGATTGGTTCATCCCAAGCCACGGCAAAGGAGTGGAAAAGAAGATCCGTGCCGATGATCGGAGTCCTGACCGTGGTCTTGCCATAGTCGACGATGTCTCCGACCCGGACATCGTTGATGTTCACGTAAGCGGTAAGCCAACCATCGAAGAGGCCCTCTCCGCATCCCTCTCGCGCCGAAACACGTCGAACTCAGCATCGGAAAGGTGCTTGATCACCACGCCGTCACGAATGATGTCGATCCAGTTCACGGTGACCTCGGACGTCGCAGGATCGAATTCAAAACTTATGGCAGCGCCGCGTTCCAGGCCAGTGCGGTCGACGATCTTGTAGGCATAGCGGTCGAAGATCTCCAATCCGCCGGGGCGCTTCCGGATCTGAAAATCCGACAGCAGGTTGGATATGCCGTTCTTGATCTGGCTGTCGAATTGTGGATCGGCCTTGGGAAGCGCGACTTGCTCGATCCAGTTGCCAAGGCTGCCCTTGTGCACGTTCGTACCGGCCATGGCCGGCCAGCAGACCGTGCAAATGACAATCAATACTGTGAGTCTTGCCAATACAGTGAGTCTGGCGACCACTGTTGTCGCCGCGTGAAAATGCCCTGCCCGCCCCATGCCCCTGTACGCCCCGCCAGATTACAGTCGAACACCATTAGTGATAGAAAAGTAAATTGCGTCCTGCAAGGCAGGGTGGCTCGGCTGGGACCGAGAACGGCGGATCAGGCGGTATCTCTGGAGAACACCAATGATCGGTCAGGCGGTATGGGTCGGAGGGGGCGGCCCTAGGCGCCATACCGCTTTTTCAGGTGATCGGTGAAATGCGCGGCGTTCAGTTTCTCGCCGGTGGCGCGTTCGAGCAGTTCGGGCGTCGACCAGCGCGAGCCTTGCGACCAGATCCTGTCACTGCGCCAGTCGTTGATCGCCGCGAAATTCCCCTTGGCGAGGTCTTCGTTGGCCGAAGGATGATCTCTGGTCAGCGCCGCCCATTGCTGCGCCGCCATCATGGCGCCCAGCGTGTAGGAGGGGAAATAGCCGAAGGCGGCACCCGGCCAGTGCACGTCCTGCATCGGACCGTCGGCCGGGTTGTCGATGGTCGACAGGCCGAGATAGTCGCGCATCTTGGCGTCCCAGGCCTCCGGCAGGTCGGCGGCCTCCAGCCGCCCCGAGACAAGCTCCTGCTCCAGCTCGAACCGCAGTATGACATGCAGCGGGTAGGTCACCTCGTCTGCGTCGACGCGGATCAGGCCGCGCTCAACCCGATGCACATGCGGCAGGATGTCGTCGATCGACCAGATCTCGCCGAGGTGCCGTTCGACCACAGGCAGCGCCCAGCGCCAGAATTCGGGATTGCGGCCGATCTGCTTTTCGACGAACAGGCTCTGGCTTTCATGCACGGCCATGCCGCGCGCCTTGCCGAGCGGCCAGTGCGCCCACGCCTTCGGCAGGTTCTGTTCGTAAAGCGCATGGCCGGTCTCGTGCAGCACGCCCATCAGCGCCGACAGGAAATCGGAGGTCCTGTAGCGGGTGGTGATGCGCACGTCGCTCGGCACGCCACCGCAGAACGGATGATGCGATACCGACAGAGAGCCGTGGGTGAGGTCGAAGCCGACCGCCGCCATCATGGCGAGACCAAGCTCGCGCTGCTTTTCGATCGCATAGCTGCCCGAAAGCGGCTTCAGCGGATGTTTCGCCAGCCGCTCTTCCTGCACGGCCAGTGCCTCCGGCACGAAATCTCTTAGGAAGGTCTTCAGCTCGGCGAAGACCGGCGTGATGTCGGCGGCGCGGTTGCCGGGATCGTATTGCTCCATCAGCGCGTCATAGGGATAGAGGCCGAGCACGTCGGCGCGAAGTGCTGCTTCCTCGCGCACCAGCGCCACGACGCCTTCGAGCGCCGGCAAAAAACCTGCCCAGTCGTTCTTTGCACGCAAGTCGCGCCACAACTGCTCGGAGCGCATGCGCGCGGTCGTTTGACGCTCGACGAATTCGACCGGCAAACAGGTCAGGTTGGTGTATTGCCGCCGGAACTCCTTGACCGCTGCCTGCTGTTCTTCGTTCAGCGTTTCCTGTTCGGCGGCTGCGATCCAGTCGGCGATCTCCGGCGCTGTCGCTCTGGCGTGATGCATGCCGGCCAGCGCCGACATCGCCTCGGCGCGCTTTTCGCCGCCGCCGACGGCCATCTGGGTCGCCTCGTCGGCGCCGAGAATGGCGAGCGCATGCTCCAGTGCTTCGAGCTTGTGGCCGAGGTCGTCGAGTTTTTGAAAGGACATGGCGGGTTCCGCTGAATCTGAACGGCGGGAAAAGATACCAATGCGTGGGCATTGGCAACCCTGAAGGCCGTCGGCGATAGGCACATTGGTTGCTAGCACGATGCACGCCGCAATGCGTCTTGCGGGAGCGGCGGCGTGCGTGATCAATATCGCGAGGCGGCGCGTGCCGCGACGGGAGACGAAGCATGATCGCCAATGTGCTGGTCGGGTTGGTGGCGCTGATCCACCTCTACATCGTCTATCTGGAGATGGTGCTGTGGAATACGCCGCGCGGCCACAAGCTGTTCAAGCTGACGCCGGAATTCGCCAGCGCATCGAAGGTGCTTGCGGCCAACCAGGGTCTTTACAACGGCTTTCTCGCAGCCGGGCTGATCTGGGGGCTTTACCTCGGCGAGGCCGGTTTCCAGATCAAGGTGTTTTTCCTGCTCTGCGTCGCCATCGCCGGCCTCTACGGCGCGGCGACGGTCGGCAGGAAAATCCTCTACATCCAGACCGTACCGGCGGCAGCTGCTCTGATCGTACTTTGGCTGGGCGCATGACCCCGAAATCGGAATCAATTTTCGGAAGGTTCTTGAACGGATCTACGCGCCGGCGTTCGGTGCGGAACGGATCTTGCGCAAAAATCAAAGGATCATGCGCAAGATCAACTGCGGCGCTCTGATGGATGGTTTCAGCCATTTGGATAGGTTGGGCCGTAGCCGTTTGGATAATATCCGCCATCGCCGCCGCTGCCGATGAGGAAGGCGCTGCCGGTGGCTGCCCGCAGCTTCTGGCTCACATCATCGAGCTGCGCCAGCAACTGCTGATATTGGGTGGTTGGCATCGTTCCATCTCGCGCGGCCCTCTGGGCGGCCCGATCGAGTTGAGCGATCTGCGTGCGCAAGTCGCGCGCCTCGTCCGGCTCGAGCTGGTTCGCATGCGTCGCGGATCGTATACCCGTATCCACGCTCTGTATCCGGTTGATCAAAGCTGTCTCACGCGGGCCGGCGTAGGCGCCAGCAAACGGAACGGTGACGAGAAGGGCAGCGAGCGTTGCAGTCCTGAGGGTTTGGGCCTGAGGGTTTTGGGCCTGAGGGTTTTGGGAGTGAAAGAGCGCATGGTTGCGTCTCCTTTTACTGGGGAAGGCGGCGGTTAGGACGCCGCCTTCCGGCCTTGGGCCGTCCGGTTCCGTCGCGTCGCGATGGACGGTTCCACCGCCGGCGGTTCTCGGCCCCGTGGCACAACCTAGGAACGGTTCTCGGCAAAGTGTAATTAAAAAAAGGTAATCTTTTCAGGCCTTGCCGGCCCGCACGGGCGCTCTAAATCCGGGCGTTCGCCTTGAGGCCAGCCCGGATCAGCGCTCGGTCAGTTTCAGCTCGATGCGGCGGTTCTTGTTGCGCGCGTCTTCGGTGTCGGCGGGGTCGAGCGGCTGGAATTCGCCGAAGCCGGCCGCAACCAGCCGGTTGGCCGGCACGCCGTTTTCGATCAGGAACTTCACCACCGAGGTCGAGCGCGCCGTCGACAGTTCCCAATTGTCGCGGTAACGGCCGGTGCCCGATAGCGGCTTGTCGTCGGTGTGGCCGTCGACGCGCAGCACCCAGTTGATCTCCGGCGGGATCTCCTTCTGCAGGTCGATGATGGCTCCGGCGAGCTTCTTCATCTCGACCTTGCCGGCGTCGTTGATCACTTCGGAGCCTGTCGGGAAAAGCACTTCCGACTGGAAGACGAAGCGGTCGCCGACGATGCGGATGTTCTCGCGGTCGGCGAGGATTTCGCGCAGGCGCCCGAAGAAGTCGGACCGATAGCGGTTCAGTTCCTGCACCCGTTGGGCCAGCGCGACGTTCAGGCGGCGGCCGAGATCGGCGATCTTGGTGTTGGACTCGCGGTCGCGCGCTTCGGACACGTTGAGTGCTTCTTCGAGCGCTCCGATCTGCCTGCGCAGCGCCGCGATCTGCTGGTTGAGGATTTCGACCTGGCTCAGCGCCTGCTGGCTGATCTGGCGCTGGTTGTCGAGTTCACCCGAAAGTGCCGTGGCGCGCTGGTTGGCCGCGTCGCCGGCACCGGCGCCTTGCGCCAGCAATTGCTCGAGCCGGCTCTTTTCCGCCTCCGACGCCGACAGCGACGCCTGCAAATTGGCGAGCGAATCTTCTTTGTCCTGCGTCGTCGAGCGCTCCAGCGCCAGAAGCTGGGTCAGTTCGTTGATCTGCAAATTGAGGCGGTTGAGCACAGTGTCCTTGCCGGAGATTTCGCGGCCGAGCAGGAACTGCGCCAGCACGAAGACCGTGAGCAAAAACATGATCGCGAGCAGCAACGTCGACAGCGCGTCGACGAAGCCCGGCCAGTAATCGATACGGCGATCGGTACGCCGGCCCCTGGCGAGAGCCATGCTAATGGACTCCAGTCTTCTTCAGGGCATCGGCGATCTTCTCCAGCGTGCCGCGCATCGCCTTCTGCTCGTCCGACTGGGCCTCGACCCAGTCGCGCATGATCTGCTGCTCCGAGCGCATGTTCTTGACCAGGCCCGAAATGCCGTCGGCAAGGTTGGCCATGGCGGTGGCGACACGCGGATTGGCGCCGCCGCCATTCTCCTGCATGCTGCGCAGTCTTTCCGACAGGACGCGGATCTCGTCGGAGGATTCGGCCTTGGCCGGTTCGGCGACGACGATGTCGGACGACAGGTCGGTGACCGAGGACAGCCAGTTTTCGAGCTCGGTGTAGAAGCGTGTCTGGGCGCGGCCAGCCTGCAGGTCGAGGAATCCGAGCACCAGGGAACCGGACAGGCCGAACAGCGAGGACGAGAAGGCGGTGCCCATGCCGGCCAGCGGCGCGGAAAGCCCCTGCTTCAGCGATTCGAGCACGGCGGCGGCATCGCCGCTGCCGGGATCGAGCGACTCGATGGTTTCGCGGATCGAGCCGATCGTGCCTAGCAGGCCCCAGAAAGTGCCGAGCAGGCCAAGGAACACCAGCAGCCCGACAAGATAGCGCGAGGTGTCGCGGCTTTCATCGAGGCGGGTGGCGATCGAATCGAGCATGGTGCGCATCGAACTGGTCGAGAAGGCGATCGTCGACGAGCGGCCGATCATCGCCTTCATCGGTGCCAGCAGCACCGGCTCGGTGGTTTCGGAGCCGGCCCGAAAGGAGTTGACCCAGCGCACTTCGCGAAACAGCCGGCCGACCTGCACGAAGGCCAGCAGGATGCCGACCACAAGCACGCCGATGATCAGGCCGTTGAGACCGGGATTGGCGGCGAAGGCGCTCGAGATCTGACGGGTCAGGATGGCGGCGATGAAGGCGACGATCATCAGGAAGATGACCATGGTCAGGAGGAAGACCTGCGGGCTCGACAGTTTGTGCGGATCGTACATCAAAACGTCGGAGCGCCTGCCTTTGCCGAAGGATTTGAGAAAAGCCATCCGTGCCCCGTTTCCGATGCCGCTGCCGCAACTTCACGTTTGACGGCGACTCTAAACGCAATTGTGACCAAATTGAATGGCGCTTGGCAATATTGCCAAGCGGACATCGGCGTCAGAGCCGGTTGATGACCAGGCAGTCGACCATGGCAGCCAGGTGCAGGCCGGCGCCGGTGACGACAAAGCCGTGCCACAGTGCGTTGTGGAAGCGCAGGCCCTTCCAGGCGAAGAAGATGACGCCGCAGGAATAGACGATGCCGCCGGCAACGATCAGCGCGATCGACGTCGTCGGCAGTGTCTGGACGAGCGGCTCGACAAGAACGATGCCGCTCCAGCCGATGGCGAGATAGAAGACGATCGCCAGCCGGTCGAAGCGACCGGGAAGAAGCACTTTGATGGCGATGCCGAGCGCTGCCGCGACCCAGACCAGGACGATCATCGAGACGGCCAGCGGCGAGCCGTCGAGCTGGGCGAGGAAAGGCGTGTAGGTCGCGGCGATCAGCAGATAGATCGCGGCATGGTCGAAGCGCCGCAATATCCACTTGGCTGGCGACGACACCGGCCACAGATTGTAGGCCAGCGACACCGACAGCACGGTGAGCAGCGAAACCACGTAGAAAGCAGCGGCGATATATTCACCCGGACCGGCATGGAAGGCGGCCAGCGCCAGCAACGCCGAGCCGGCGGCAATGGCGAGCACGATGCCCACTGCATGGACGATGCCGTCGGCGATCATTTCGGCGCGCGAATAGTGCCAGCGTCCCATGAAGGGGATTTCGATCTGGGATTCGGGGCCGATGTGCGTCATGAATGATCCTGCATCTCCCTATCTGGGCGGATGCCGGACAGTATTTCAAGCTTTGGTTGCGGTTTTGCGACTGCGGCGGTTCAGCGCGCCAAGCACGCTAGAGCCTAGCGCGGCGTCACCGGCTTCCTGACGGTCTTCAACAGCGCACGCTGGATGATCTCGTTGCCGGCGACGATCGAGCCGCCATCCAGCATGTTCTGCCCGCCGGCGAAGTCGGAGATGAAGCCGCCTGCCTCGCGGATCAGCAGGATGCCGGCGGCAACGTCCCAGGCAGACAGGCCGGTTTCCCAGAACCCGTCCATGCGGCCGGCAGCGACGTAGGCGAGATCGAGCGAGGCGGAGCCGAGGCGGCGCACGCCGGAGACTTCGGCCATCACGTTGCGCAGCTCGACCAGGAAATTGCCATGCTGGCCGCGCCCGAGATGCGGCACGCCGCAGCCGATCACCGCGTCGATCAGCTTGGTGCGGCCGGCGACCCGCAGCCGGCGGTCGTTCATGAAGGCGCCGCCGCCGCGCTCGGCGGTGTAGAGTTCGTCCATCGCCGGATTGTAGACGACACCGGCGACGATCTGGCCCTGGCGCTCCAGCGCGATCGAGATGGCGAACAGCGGAATGCCGTGCAGGAAATTGGTGGTGCCGTCGAGCGGGTCGACGATCCAGCGGTGCTGGCCGTCGTCGCCTTCGATCAGGCCGCGCTCCTCCATCAGGAAGGCATAGCCCGGCCGCGCCTTCGATAGCTCGGTGAAGAGTATTTCTTCTGCCTTGCGGTCGGCTTGGCTAACATAGTCGCCCGGCCCCTTCATCGAGACCTGCAGGTTCTGTACTTCGCCGAAATCGCGCGACAGCGAGCGGCCGGCCTTCATGGCGGCCTGGACCATTACATTGAGGATTGCGGAACGCGCCATTGTAGTTCTTCCTGCTGCGCTTCTTCCTGCTGCCGGGCGCTTTAGTCGGCGCGGCGCACGTAAGTGATTTCGTTGGTGTCGACGATGATACGTTCGCCTGAACCGATGAACGGCGGCACCAGCACGCGGATGCCGTTTTCCAGCATCGCCGGCTTATAGGATGAGGCGGCCGTCTGACCCTTCACCACCGGATCGGCCTCGGTGATGGTCAGCGTCACCTGGTCGGGCAGTGAAATGCCGATCGGCCTTTCGTCATAGAGCTGGACCGTCACCATCATGCCGTCCTGTAGGAAGGCAGCGCGATCGCCGACGAAATCCTTTTGCAACTCAAGCTGCTCGTAGCTTTCGGTGTCCATGAACACCAGCGCGTCGCCCTGCTCGTAGAGGAAGGAGAAATCCTTCATCTCCAGGCGGATCTGTTCGACGGTTTCGGCGGAGCGGAAACGCTCATTGAGCTTGGTGCCGTTGATCAGGTTCTTCAACTCGACCTGGTTATAGGCGCCGCCCTTGCCTGGTTTGACAGCGTTGGTCCTGACCGCCACCCACAGGCCGCCGTCATGCTCGATGACGTTGCCGGGACGGATTTCGTTGCCATTGATCTTGGCCATGATGATGTGATCCGGAATGAGATTTTCGCGATGAAAGCGATTTGGCGCCTCCAAGACCACAAATCGCCAGGAGAGGCAAGGGAGTGGGCAGGAGGGGCGAGGGGCGGAGTCATTCCCTCGCCAGCATCCAACCCGCGCCGCTGCCAGATATTCACCGCCCGTGCGCTTTACGGAAGGCGGTTGGCCCTCTGTAGCGCCTGCTTCGTCTGGTCGTCAGTCAGGCCCTGCAGAAAATCGTCCATCTGCGGATCGATGAGCCCGGCGCGACGGGCGACGACGTACCAGGCGCCGGCAAGGATCGGATCCGGATCGGCGCCGATGCCGCCCATGTAAAGCTTGGCGAGGCGGTTCTGGGCGGCGACATTGCCGCCCTCGGCGGCCTGTTTCATCCAGCCGAAGCCAGACTTGAGGTCGCGGGCGCCACCACGTCCCTCGATCATCCACGCGGCGAGATCGATCTGCGCCGTGTCATAGTTCTGCCGTGCTGCCTGCGCCAGCAGGCCTCGCGCCTGGACATCGTCGCGCGGCTTGCCGCCGACGCCATTGGCATAGACCTGCGCCATCGCATATTGCGCGTCGGCAAGGCCGGTCGCGGCGGCGCGCTGATAATAGGACACCGCCTTTGCGATGCCGGCATCGCCGGGGTCCTGCTGGACCAGCAGCTGCGCGAAATTGAACTGCGCCAGACGGTTGCCGGCCTCGGCGGCGGCCTGCATCAGCGCGTAGGCCCCTTTCTCGTCCTTCTTGACGTAGCGGCCGTCGAGCAGCATCAGCGCATATTGGAACTGCGATTCCGGTATGCCCTGCTCTGCGGCAAGCGCGTACCACTTTGCCGCCTCCGCCGCGTCGACCGGCACGCCAAGGCCGCGCGACAATATTTCTGCGATCAATGTCTGCGCCGCCGGATCGCCGTTCTGAGCGCGAACCAAGGCGAGGTTGTAGGCCGTCTTGTAAAGGCCGCGCTGGAAGGCGCCATAGGCAGAATCCGACGGCTTTGCACCGAAGCGGTCGGGATTGATGGCGTCGGCCGACGGCAGCGGGGCCGTGGTGGCAGGCTGCGGCAGCGGCGTGGCGATCGGCTTGTCCGTGTTTGCACCGATGTCGGGCTTGGGTTGCGGCAACGGGACGGTTTCCGCCACGGCGGCCTGCACCGTGAGCGGCGCAAGCAAAGCACTGAAAAGGATTGTCCGCGCCGGCACGTCAGTCCTCGAAACGCGGCGCGGTTTCGTCGAGCAGCGCGTTGGCGCTGGCGACTGCCATCTTTGGGTCGACGCCGTCGGCAAAGACGGCGCTGGACAGCGCCACGAATTCGGCGCCGGTGGCAGCCACCGCTTCCACCGAGGCGATGTCGGATCCGGCCATGACGATGCAAGGGATCTGGATCACATCCGCCCACCATTGCCCCAGCGACAGGTTGCGTGGGTGCGGCTCCGGCTTGTTGTCGTAGCCGAAGCGGCCGAAGAAGATGTAGTCGGGCCTGAGCTCGCCGAGTTCCAGGGCATCGTCGCGGGTCTTGGCGCCGCCGGTGCCGACCATCATTTTTGCCTGAAAACGTTCGATCGTCTCGGCGAGTTCGGCCTTGCCGACCTCGACATGGATGCCATCGGCCTGGACGCGGCCGGCGATGCGAGTGTCGCCGGCAATGACGACGGCAACGCCTGCCGCTTGCCCCGCCGGCACGATCTGTTCGGCGAACGCCTGGAAGGAGGCCTCGTCCATGCCGTTCTCGGGCAGGATCAGCGAGGCGACGTCGCCGCCCTCGAACGCCGCGCCGATGCGCTCAGCCGGCACGCCGGGCGGCGCGATCAGCACGATGCGGCAGCGATTTGGAGGCGTTGCGTGGTTCATTGGTTTTCGATCCCGGTTTTCGCCTATGCCGGGCGAAGATGGTTGCATTGCGGCATAGAGCAAAGAGCCGGCCTTGAACAGGCGGGCGGGGCAGGATCATTGGCGCAGGATTGTCGTCCGGTGACGTTACTGCCTCACTTGATTGCCTGGGTGCTCTCGGCTGGGGCCTTCGATTTCCACAGTGTCCAGCCGAGATTCATGCCGGCGGCGGCGACCAGGATGGCGGCGGCGCCGACGATCTGGGCCGGATGCAGCCGGTGGCCGAAGGCGACGACATCGACCAGGATCGCGACCACAGGGTAGATGAAGGACAGCGACCCCTGCAGATGCGTCGGCAGTTTCTGAATGGCGCCGTACATCAGGATGTACATCAGACCGGTATGGACGACACCAAGCGTCGCCAGCATGCTCCAGCTCCACGCATCGGCGGGAAGGTGGGAAAGGTTGGCGAAGGGTGCCAGCATGACGACGCCGACGCAGACCTGGATCAGGGCGATCAGGTGTGGTGGCGTGCCTTTGAGCTTCTTGGTGACGATGGCGGCGACGGCCCAGAAGAAAGCCGCACCCAGCGCCATCGCGATGCCGATAAAATAATCCGTACCGACATTGCCTATGCCTGTATTGGGGCCTGCACCGGGACCCACATCAGGCGAGGCCTGCACGATCAGCAGCATGCCGGCGAAGGCGATGCCAAGCCAGGCCAGCTTTGTCAGGGTCAGCCGCTCTGAGAAGAAGAGCGCGCCAAAGCCGACCAGCATGAAGGGCTGCGTGTTGTAGACTGCCGTGGCGATCGAGATCGAGGCGCGGGAAAACGAGCTGAACAGCAGCAGCCAGTTGACGACGATGGCAGCGCCCCCGAGAGCCGCGATCCCCACGATGCGCAGCGACAGCCTGCCGCGCAGCAGCCCCAGGGCAGCGCAGATGATCAGCAGCGTTATCGCGCCGAAAGCACAGCGCCAGAAGACGACATCCATGATGGGCTCGCCCGACATGACGACGAACCATCCGATCGTGCCGAGGATCGCCATTGCGGCCGTCATTTCGACCGTGCCACGCACCGTGCTGTCCATGAATATTGCCTCTTGAAACGCTGATGGTTGATAATTCCATGCCGCATCAGCGCTTTCTATAATTTGCGTCAGGTGATATGCCAGTCGCGCCTAATTAAATAAGGTGATGACGGCCTTTTCCTTGGGAATGTCAAATGCTGGACGATCTGGACCGACGCCTTCTCGAAATCCTGATCAAGGATTCGCGAACCTCGTTGAAGGAACTGGCCCAGCAGGTCGGGTTGTCATCGCCAAGCGTTTCGGAGCGGCTTCGACGTCTTGAGGATCGCGGCGTCATCCGCGCCTTCACCATCGAGATCGATCCGCAAGCGCTCGGCTACACCTTGCAGGCGATCGTTCGCATCCGGCCCTTGCCGGGCAAGCTGCATATTGTGCAGAAGCTGATCGAGGAAATTCCGGAGTTTGGCGAATGCGACAAGGTGACGGGCGACGACTGCTTTGTTGCCCGGCTGTTCGTGCGCTCGATCGGCGATCTCGACAAGCTTCTCGACCGTATCGCCGACAAGGCCGAAACCAGCACAGCCATCATCAAGGCGCAGCCGATCCGCAGGCGCCCACCGCCGCTCGCTGCAACCGCCATCTCAAAACCGTAACAGGCGACGGCACTCACGACGCATCGCATTGTGTGTACATTTGCAGTCGCGGCGCGAAGGTTTATCGGCTATTCCACGTCTACACGCTTTCCCTCCAACTGTTCCCCGCCGATGTCAGGTCTTTTGCTCGATCCCTGGTTCTATGCCGCCGCCATTCCAGCCGTCATCCTGGTCGGTCTGTCCAAGGGCGGCTTTGGCGGTGCGGTCGGCTTCGTCGGGGTGCCGCTGATGGCTCTGGCCATGCCGCCGGTGCAGGCCGCCGCCATCCTGCTCCCTATACTGTGCCTGATGGACATCGTCTCGGTGTGGACGTGGTGGGGTGTCTACGACCGCAAGATGCTTACGGACATGATGCCGGGGGCGGTGATCGGCATCGGCCTCGGCTGGCTGACCGCGGCGTTGGTGACAGCGGAAATGGTGCGGCTGATCGTCGGCGCGGTGGCCATGATCTTCGTGCTTCGCTGGGTCTTTCTACAGATGCGGCACGGTGCGGGCCACTCGGCCGAGCCCAACCGCGCGGCTGCCGCCTTCTGGGGGACGGTCGCCGGTTTCACCAGCTTCGTCGCCCATGTCGGCGGCCCGCCCTTCCAGGTCTATGCGCTGCCGATCCGGCTCGATCCGAAAGTGCTGTCGGGCACCGCCGCAATCTTCTTTGCCGCCACCAACGCATTGAAGCTCATCCCCTATTTTGCGCTGGGACAGTTCGACACCACCAACCTGACCGCGTCGGCGGTTCTGGTGCCGCTGGCGCCGCTTTCGACCATCGCCGGCGCCTGGCTGGTCCGGCGGATGCGGCCGGAACTGTTCTACCCCTTCACCTACGCAACCGTCGCGGTCGTCGCAGTCAAGCTTCTGTGGGACGGGATTGCCGGCCTTCTCTAAAGCGTCAGCCATGGAAGCTGCCGGCAGCCCGAGCCGCCGTCAGCGTCATGGCAGATTTCAGGCGGCGCTCGGCACCAACCGACGCGTTCCGCCGAGGGCGAGAGCAATTCCGGTGGTCAGGACCAGCGCCATGCAGCCCAGGATGGTGACATCGTTCAGCGTCGGCTTCAGCACCATGTCGGCTATGATCACCAGCATCACCGAATAGTCGACGCGTGCAGCGTTGAGGATGCGCTGGCCCTGGGCGAGGGCCGCCGGCGTCACGCCGTCCTTGGCGATCATCCCCGCCATGCGGTCGGCGGTCGGCTTGAAGATGAACATGCCGATGCAGAAGGTCGTCGCATAGCCGGCAAGGCCGATCAGGATCCACAGGGCGGAGAAGCCGACCCAGAACCCGCACATGATGAGGCCGAAGGCGAGCGTCGCCATCGACATCGGCGCGAAGAACCTGTTGCCCAGTTCGCCAGTGGCGCGCATCGCCTGCAGCATGCCTTCGATGTTTCCAGCGCGATCGGCGCGCATCGCAAGCACCATCAGCGTAAAGCCGCCGCCGACCCAGAGGATCGCCGAGACGACATGCAGAAACTTGACGATCGAGTACCAATCCATGGTTCCCTCCTTGAATGTTTGACGATTGCGAGCGGCGCACATTTTGCTCCGTCTCGCTGCGAGGAGCGGGCGTTTAGCGCGGCGCCTGTTTCGGAACGATGTCGCGTCGGAGGCGGCTTTGTTTCGGTGTCCTAGGAGACACGGCCGTGACGGCATCGTTCAGCGATTGCGCGAGCGTGTCGCGCTGTTTCCTGCTATTCTGACGGCGCCGGGAAGGGTCGGGCGCCATGCGGCATCGTCCAGAAACATTGCCGATGCTAATGCACCGATGCCGGGGACCCGGTGGCGGGTCAACCGCCTGAACTCAACCCATTCCCATGACGGGAAAAGGCAAAACGGGGGATACTATGCAAAAGGTAGCACGAAATTTCTTCACACTAGCCGTCGTCTACGCACTGTTCGGGATGGCGCTCGGCCTTCAGATGGCGATCAGCAAAGATCATGCGCAGATGCCGACCCACGCCCACATAATGGTGGCCGGATGGCTGATGTCGGCGGTGTTTGCCTTCTTCTACCATCTGTTTCCGGCAATCGGGCAAAAGACGCTTGCCACCGTCCATTTCTGGTTGACGGCAATCAGTGGCATCGGCCTGTTGATCGGCCTTTACATCATGCTTGGGGGCAACGCGGCGATCGAGCCGCTGGTGGCAACGTCGTCGATGGGTTTTTATGCAGGATTGCTGCTGTTCGCCTACATCGCGCTACCGGTGGTGTGGAAAGCCGAGCGGCTCCCTGAGGCCCAAAAGGCCTGAATATTGTGCTGTTACGGCACAGGCGGGCGACGCTTGTTCAAAAAATATCCGCGCCGTTAAGGCCTCATTAAGCTTTACAGGCGTTTACTATGTGCATCCAGTGATCTGGATTCTTACCGAGTGGTTGGAGCCACTTTGTTTGACGCCTCCCTGTTAAACTCCTGAGAGCCGCCTTATCCGCGGCTCTTTTTTTGTCCGCGATCCGGATTGCCAACGTCTGCGCCGCCATTAACCGTTTGTTAAACATGTGCTTGCCTTCGCCGGCGGCGAAGCGCATTTTCAAACCTCGGTCATATAGGCTGCAGGGCGTAACGGCGATGACGCCGATTCGGCCGGCTGTAAGGCAAGTGCAGGGCGTATCGATGAACGACTCTTCGAAGGGAAGCGCGAAAACCATCAAGCTGGCGGAGCGCCGGGTTTTCTCCCAATCCTTCAAGCCGCTCTACCAGGAAGGCATGGGCCTGGTCGAGCAGGCGGCCGAATATCTGGACGGCAAGGGCCGGGCCGAAGCGAAGAAACTGTCCAGGCTGGCGGCGACGCTCTATGCGGCCGAATCGATGCGACTGACCACGAGGCTGATGCAGGTCGCCTCCTGGCTGCTATTGCAGCGCGCGGCGAATTCCGGCGAGATGACCCGCGATCAGGTTGCTTCCGAAAAATCCAAGGTGCGCCTCGACACCGCTTCCGCCAACAACGATGCCGCAGGCTGGGTCGAACTGCCCAAGGATTTTCTTGACCTCATCGACCGCTCGCTGCGCCTGCAGGCGCTGGTGCGTCGCATGGACGAGGAGATCTACGGCGGCGCCGTGGCCGACGTGTCGCCATCCGGCCGCCGCGTCAATCCGGTTTCCGATCAGATCACGTTGCTGAACACGGCTTTCGCCCGCGGCTGAGAGACCGTTTGGAAACTCTACTCTGGCGGCATCTGATGGCGTTTTCTGCGCTTACCTACAGCGCCGCGCGTCCTCTTGGACGCGCAAAGGACGCTGTAGCACTTTGATTTTTGCGCATGATCCTTTCCGAAAATCGGTTCCGATTTTCGGGGTCATGCGTGGGCTCACGGACCCAAATGTCCGCTCCGCTCCGTTCTCGAAACCACCACCATATGACTCGCCGGAGCGACTTTCGAAACAGTCTCTTTGGCTCTTCCTGCAAGCAGCGGAGCCTGTTTCTGGTTTGTTCACATTTCGCTGGCATCGCTGTCCGCCAAGGGTAGACTTGGCGGATGGGGGAAACGATTCGCATTATCGGCATCGATCCGGGGCTGAGGCGCACCGGCTGGGGCATCGTCGAGAGCCTCGGCAATTCGCTGCGCTTCGTCGCCTCCGGAACCGTCCGTTCCGACGACAAGGCGGCGCTGGCGACACGGCTTTGCCAGTTGCATGATGGGCTCGCCGAGATCCTGCATACCGCCATGCCGCACGAGGCGGCGGTCGAGCAGACTTTCGTCAACAAGGATGCGGCGGCGACGCTGAAGCTTGGCCAGGCGCGCGGCATCGCCATGCTGGTGCCGGCGCTGGCAGGTCTGGTCGTTGCCGAATATGCGCCCAACGCCGTCAAGAAGGCGGTGATCGGCGTCGGCCATGGCGACAAGAAGCAGATCCACATGATGGTCAAGGTGCTGATGCCGAAGGCGACGTTCGACACCGACGATGCCGCCGACGCGCTGGCCATTGCCATCTGCCACGCGCATCACCGGCAGAGTGTTGTCTACAGGATGGCGGCGCTGGCATGAGGGACCACACATGATCGGCAAGCTCAAAGGCACGCTGGACGAGGTCGACGAGGATTTCTGCATCGTCGATGTGCACGGCGTCGGCTATGTCGCCCACTGCTCAGCGCGCACGCTTGCCGCTTTGCCGGCACCCGGCGAGGCGGTGGTGCTGTTCATCGAGACCTATGTGCGCGAGGATATGCTGCGGCTCTACGGTTTCCAGTCGGTGCTGGAGCGCGAGTGGTTCCGGCTGTTGATGAGCAATGTGCAGGGCGTCGGCGCCAAGGTGGCACTGGCCATTCTGTCGACGCTGGCGCCGGCCGATCTCGCCAATGCCATCGCGCTACGTGATATTGCCATGGTCAGCCGCGCGCCCGGCGTCGGCAAAAAGGTGGCCGAGCGCATCGTCACCGAACTGAAGAACAAGGCGCCAGCCTATGCGGGCACTGCCTCCGGCACCATCGGCCTGAAGCAGGAACTCGGCGATGGCGTCGCGCCGGCGCCGATCACCGACGCCGTCTCGGCGCTGGTCAATCTCGGCTATTCGCGCGATACCGCCGCCAATGCGGTGGCGGCGGCGCTGAAGAGCGCCGGCGAGGATGCGGATGCTTCGAAGCTGATCCGCTTCGGGCTGAAGGAGCTGGCGCGGTGAGTCTGCGCTTGTCCCGTTCCCTGCCCTGTGCAAGGAAGGCCGCATGAGCCTTTCGCCACGCCTCATTGCTCCCGACAAGCGCGGCGAGGATGCCGAGCAGACCTTGCGGCCGCAGACGCTCGGCGACTTCGTCGGCCAAGCGGCGGTGCGGGCCAATCTCAAAGTGTTCATCGAGGCTGCCAAGGGCCGCAGCGAGGCGCTTGACCACGTGCTGTTCGTCGGGCCGCCCGGCCTCGGCAAGACGACGCTGGCGCAGATCATGGCGCGTGAGCTCGGTGTCAATTTCCGCTCGACCTCCGGTCCGGTCATCGCCAAGGCCGGCGATCTCGCAGCGCTGCTCACCAATCTCGAAGACCGCGACGTGCTGTTCATCGACGAGATCCACCGGCTCAACCCGGCGGTCGAGGAAATTCTCTATCCGGCGATGGAGGATTTCCAGCTCGACCTGATCATCGGCGAAGGGCCGGCGGCGCGCTCGGTCAAGATCGATCTTGCCCGCTTCACCCTCGTCGCCGCTACCACCCGGCTCGGCCTTTTGACCAATCCGCTGCGCGACCGCTTCGGCATTCCAGTCCGCCTCAATTTCTACTCCGTCGAGGAACTGGAGCAGATCGTGCGGCGCGGCGCCCGCATCCTTGCGATGCCGCTCGGCGACGATGGCGCGCTGGAGATCGCGCGACGCGCGCGTGGGACACCGCGCATCGCCGGCCGCCTTTTGCGCCGCGTGCGTGATTTTGCATCAGTCGCCGGCGACGGTCATGTCGATCGCCAGATCGCCGACGAGGCGCTGACGCGGCTCGAGGTCGACGCGCTCGGCCTCGACGCGCTCGACCGCCGCTATCTCTCGATGATCGCGCGGAATTTTGGCGGCGGGCCGGTCGGCATCGAGACCATCGCGGCAGGGCTTTCCGAGCCGCGCGACGCCATCGAGGATATCATCGAGCCCTATCTGATCCAGCAGGGCTTTATTCAGCGCACGCCGCGCGGCCGCGTGCTGACCGCCAATGCCTGGCGGCATCTCGGACTCGACGCGCCGAAGGATCTGGCGCAGCAGCAGATCAGCCTGTTCCAGGAGGAATGACGAAGTCTGCAGGCGCGCCTCTCAGTCGCGAATGCTTCTGTGTCTTCGTCGGGTCCAAGGTGTGATGATTGACAAGGATTATAATCCTCATCATGCTGCTCATTTCTTAACCATAGAAGTTCAGTCAAATTTCGATTTGACTTTTTTCAAATAGTATAGCGTTATTTCAGGCACCGCGTAATATGCGACATTAAGCGCTCACGCATAACTATATGCATTGAAGTTCTGGCTTTCTACGCCGCTGACAGCGGTGAAGAAATATATTGTCAATTGTTCAATATGGCAGGGGGAAGCTATGATTGCAGCAAGCAGAGTGGCCGAGCTTAAGACAGAACCCCGCTACATCGATATCGCCAGACAGGGTGATAGCGATCTCGATGTACTCAAGTTACTTCCTGGAACGTGGAAGAATTGCCCGGGCATGAAGGGGCGCGGCTGGAATGCGATCGCTTTGCCATTCGCTTCATCGGGCAGCGGGATCGACTACCGGCTCCTGGTCAATCAATATGATGAGGTGCTCAAATTCACCTTGGTGGACAAGGGCGTCAAGAATCGCGGCATACAGAGGAACGGAACTTCGATCAACACCGACCAGGTCGTGGTCGCACTGGATTACGAGCAACGGATCGAGCAGTTGCTTGCCGACGATTTTCCGGCGAGCGGTTTGCAGGGAGATCCGAACACGACGATTCACCACGAGCCGGGCCTTTGGTTGTTCATGACCAATGAGGCAGAGAAAACCAGCAACATTGGACGCCTTGGGACCATTCCGCACGGCGACTCACTGCTTGCATTAGGTGCGGGCGAGGTCACCAACGGGCCGCCGACAATTCCGCCAATCAACGGGTTGCCGATAGGCGTCAATCAGAATCTCACCAGTCCCTATCTGGCGCCCTACAATCATTTTCATCTCGCTCCGTTCAAGGGTGTTGTGGCCGATCCCACCTTTCCGGGTTTCGATCCGGTAAAGCCACATCTGCTTCTTGTCGGCGGCGCTCCGGGAACCGTAACCAGAACGACAAAGCTGCAGGTCAGCACGACTGTCGAGACCGCCGGGATCGTCAATATTCCCTTCATCGTAAGGCAGGCCAACGCGGCCGAAATGATTTCGACTTTCTGGATAATGGAATTGGACGAGCTGACGCCCGCGGGAACGCCGCGCCTCATTCTGCAATATCTGCAAATCGTGCTTCTCGATTTCTTCCCGCGTCGCGATGGTCTGCCGGGCCTGATAAGATGGCCCCATGTCAGCATCAATACGATGGAGAAGGTCGCGGATGCCGACGCAATGAAGACAGCGGCGCCAGCCACGCCCTGATGCATGTCGCCCAAAAGTGCGCAGCGGTTTTGGGGCAACGACATGCATGGAAACAAACATTTGAAGCGCGTCGCATGAATCCTTTCAAACGCGGCGCACTTTGAGCCTGGTCCATCCCGACAGCGGGATGGGGCTCTATCTCAATGTTTGAGCACCGGATTTTCCCAAAACCGGTACCCACTTTTGGGTCCGATGCTTTAGCTGCGCAAAATCTCCTAATCCTGGTCAGCTTGCCGGCACATTTGCGGATTTTAACGCGAAGCCTCGCGCTGTGGGACGACGATCCCGCGAACGACGGAGCTGAGCGATGATCACCAGACGTGGCTTCCTGCGCCTCATCGGCGGTTCGTTCTTATCGGCCGTGTCGCTCAGCGCTTATGCGGTTGGCCTCGAGCCGATGTTGCTGACGCATGTAAAGCGCTATTCATTGACGCCGCCAAACTGGCCTGCAGGATTGCGGCTTCGCGTTGTCGCTCTCGCCGATATTCATGCTTGCCGGCCATGGATGACGCCGGAGCGGATCAGGTCGCTTGCCGAACGGGCGAACACCCTGCAGCCGGATCTGATTGTCCTGCTTGGCGACTATGCAGCCGGCACACGCCTGGTTACGGACTGGGTGGATTCCTCCGAATGGGCACCGGCCCTGTCCGGCCTGAAGGCGCCGCTCGGCGTGTGGTCAATCCTTGGCAATCACGACTGGTGGGAGGACCTTTCCGCGCAGAAGGCCGGGTTGGGGCCGACGGTGGCGCGCCGGGCGCTCGAGCACGCCGGCATCCCGGTCCTGGAAAACGATGCCGTCCGCCTGGAAAAGGACGGGCATGGCTTCTGGATCGCCGGACTTGCGGACCAACTTGCGCTGCGGCCGGGCAAAACCTGGGGCCGCAGCGGATTCAAAGGACTGGACGACCTGCGCGGCACGCTGGCAAAAGTAAGCGACAAGGCTCCCGTTATTCTGCTCGCACATGAGCCGGACATATTCCCGAAGGTCCCGTCACGGGTATCGTTGACTCTTTCGGGTCATACCCATGGCGGACAGGTGCGGCTGTTCGGCTATTCTCCGGTCGTGCCATCCCGCTTCGGCAACCGTTTTGCCTATGGCCATGTCGTGGAGGAGAACCGGCACCTGATCGTCTCCGGAGGGCTCGGTTTCAGCATTCTGCCGGTGCGTTTTGGGATGCGCCCAGAGATTCTTTCGATCGAACTGGGTTCAGCCTGACCGTCAATGAAGTGACTTGATCGCGTCCATCACATCCGGCTCGGCCTTGTCGCCATCAAACGCCTCGACGATGCCGAAGGCGCCGCCATAGTTTCAGACCGACCATGCGAAGCCATGGGCTTCCGCGCGCGCGATGCATGTCGACGATGACTTTCAGCCCGGCGCGATTGATCATGCGCACCGAGTCCAGCACGCTGACATAGAGATCGTCGCGCAGCGCCAGCGTCTGACCGGACAGGAACGGCGACGGGTCGACCGGCATGCGCAGGAAATCGAAGCCGGCGCTCTTCAGCGGTCATCGTCGCTGAGGAATTTGCGCCATTCCGGCTAGGGCAGGATTGCCCGCCGGTCGCCCCATTTGTCCTCGCCCGGCCAGGTCGTCCATTGGTCGAGGTTGAGGCCGCGCTTCATCGAAAAGCTCGCCGCCTGGCCCGGCAGCGCCAGCGCGGCCAGCACAAGCAGCGCCGCCATCAAGGTCTTGATCATCGCCGTCAACAGTGCCATCGGGTTCATGCGCCAAGCTAATGCGTGTCGCCCAAAAAGTGTGTAGCGGTTTTGGGACAACGACACGCACGGAAACAACCACCTAAAGCGCGTCGCGCTTCAGGTGCCCGGTCAGCCCGAAAAGGAAAGCGCAATGGACGATCATGGTGAATCGGCGACGCTCTGCGCCGGGCTTTCCGGCGCGCTGACGGAATTCGGCCACCGGCTGATGGCGCGGGTCTATTATGCCGACACCGATTTCTCCGGCGTCGTCTACCACGCGCGCTATCTCGAATTTTTCGAGCGCGGCCGTTCCGATTATCTCAGGCTTGCCGGCGTCCATCACACCGAGCTTGCCGAGGGCAAGCATGGCGAAAAAATAATCTGGGTGGTGAGGCGCATGGAGATCGACTTCCGTGGATCCGCCCGCATGGACGACATCCTGACCATCGAAACGCGCACCGAGGACATTTCGGGCGCCCGCATCTTCATGGCGCAGCAGTTGAAGCGCGGCAGCGAGGTGCTGGTCGAGGCGCGGGTCGAGGCGGCGATTATCGGCGAAAACGGCCGGCCAAGACGTTTTCCGAAGGAATGGATCGCAGCCTTCATGCCCAAGACAAGTCGGTAGTTCAAATCGGTAAGTTACCACCCAATGATCCGATGACGATGCCGGGCGGCTCGCCCAAGGCGCGGCAATGCGCCGCGCTGTCCGTCCTAACCCATCCTTAACCATAACGGTTCATGAAGAGGGTGGTGGAGATTGGAGAATCCAGCGCCTTCCTTTCACCAAGATTTGCTCCGAAAACGCCGGCAACGGTGCATTTTGGGGTTATTCCGCAAGCGTTGCGCGAACGGACCACAAGGGATGCCCATGGGCCAGCCGCCAGCCGTGCCCGGAAAATCTTAAGGACGTAACCATGGAAAATATCGCACTCGCCGAACCGGGCGCGCATTTGTCGATTTGGGCGCTGTTTACGCAGGCCGGCTGGGTGGTCAAGCTGGTCATGATCGGGCTGCTCTGCGCCTCGATCTGGACCTGGGCGATCATCGTCGACAAGCTCGTCGCCTATGGCCGTATGCGGCTCGCGCTCAATCGCTTCGAACAGGTGTTCTGGTCGGGGCAGTCGCTGGAAGAACTCTACCGCACGCTCGCCGACCGCAAGACGTCAGGCATGGGCGCCATTTTCGTCGCCGCCATGCGCGAGTGGAAGAAGAGCTTCGAGAAGGGGGCGAAATCGCCGCTTGGCCTGCAGACCCGCATCGACAAGGCGATGGACCTGGCGCTGACCCGCGAAATGGAAAAACTGGAAGGACGGCTTGGCTTTCTCGCCACCACCGGCTCGGCGGCGCCCTTCATCGGCCTGTTCGGCACCGTGATCGGCATCATGACCTCGTTCCAGGCGATCGCCGCATCCAAGAATACCAGCCTGTCGGTGGTCGCACCCGGCATTGCCGAGGCGCTGCTGGCCACCGCAATAGGCCTGCTCGCGGCCATCCCCGCCGTCATCGCCTACAACAAGCTGTCGTCGGACGCGAGCAAGATCGCCGTGCGCATGGAGGGGTTCGCGGACGAGTTCTCCGCCATACTCTCGCGCCAAATCGATGAAAAAGTCGCGCAGAAGACCTGAGGAACAATCATGGGAATGTCTGTAGGCGCGGGTGGCGGAGGACGCGGTGGTCGCGGCCACAGGCGGCGCGGCCGCCATCACGCGATGATATCGGAAATCAACGTCACGCCGATGGTCGACGTGATGCTGGTGCTGTTGATCATCTTCATGGTCGCGGCGCCCTTGCTGACGGTCGGCGTGCCGATCGACCTGCCGGACACGCAGGCCAAGGCGATGAATGTCGACACGCAGCCGATCACCGTCTCCATCAACTCCGCCGGCCAGATCTATCTCCAGGAGACCGAAATCCCGGTTGAGGAGCTGGTGGCGAAGCTGCAGGCGGTTTCGAAGACCGGCTATGATGAGCGCATCTTCATTCGCGGCGACAAGTCCACCGACTATGGCACCGCGATGAAGGTGATGGCCCGGATTTCGGCCGCCGGATACAAGAATATCGGCCTCGTTTCACTGCAGGAACAGGATCAATAGACGCAAGATGAGGACCGGCCTCACCACATCGGTGATCTTGCATGCGGTCGCGATCGGCTTCGGCCTGTTCACGCTGTCGGCGCCGGCTGCATTGCCGGCGTCCGATGCCGAGTCTCTGGCGGTCGAAATCGTGCCGATGGAAGCGATCGCGCAGATACAGCAAGGCGACAAGAAAGCTGCGGTGAGCGAAAAGCCGGCGCCATTGCCGACCCAGCGTCCCGACATCGTGGCCGACGCGCAGACGGTCGGCGACAACAGCGTCGATACCGACAAGCCGCCGACGCCGGAACCCAAGCCCCAGCCGGTCGATATGGCTGAGGCGCCGCCGCCCGCGCCGACGCCGAAAGAAAAGCCGAAGCCCGAGGACGTGCCGAAACCGAAGGAGCAGCCCAAGCCAGTCCCGGCGACGGAGGTCGCACCGGTCCCGCAGCCGAAGGAAGAGGTCAAGCCCGAGCCGGTCAAGCAGGCGGAGCCTAAGCCGACGCCGGCCAAGGAGCCGGCGCCGACGCCGCCGCAGGACAAGACCGCCGCCATCGACCCGAAGCCTGAGGTCAAGCCGGACGCCGTCGCCGAGGCCATCGCCCAGGAGCCGCCAACCGAGACGACGCAGCTTCCGGACTCTGCGCCTGCCCCGCAGGCGCGGCCGAAGCCGCAGCCGGCCCAGGCCGAAAGCGCAAAGGCGCCGGAGCGCAAGGATGCCGACAAGCCGGTCAAAGAAGCCTCGTCCAAGCCAAAATCGGAAGACAAGCAGTTCAACGCCGACGAGATTTCCGCTTTGCTCGACAAGCGAAAGCCGTCCGGCGGCGGTGCCAAGCGCTCGACCCAGCAGGCGTCTCTCGGCGCCGACAAAAACCAGGGCCAGAAGCTTTCAAGGTCGGAGCAGGGGGCGTTGGAGGCTCAACTTGGTGGTTGCTGGACCCTGCCGGTGGGGCTCGAGGGTTCCGAGAATTTCATCGTCGTAGTCCGGTTCAACCTCGACGCCTCCGGCAAGCTGGACGGACGGCCATCTGTCGAAAAGTCGAGCGGAAGCCGCCCGTTCGACGAAAGTGCCGTGCGCGCGGTTCAGAAATGCGATGTGGCCGGTCTGCAGGTCCCCGCAGGCAAACAAGACATCTGGGCCGACGTTCGTGTCACGTTCGATCCGAGGGAGATGCTGGGCCTATAGGCCTGGCGCCCCGTAGAATATTAAAGAGAAGCGAGAAGACATGAAATCCATCCTCCAGCCGCTCCTGATGATCATAGCGATGGCGCTGGGCATGACTGCCGCCGCCACCTTGCCGGCGCGGGCGCTCGTTGAGCTCAACGTCAACAAAGGCAATGTCGAGCCGCTGCCGATCGCCATCACCGACTTTCAAGGTGGCGATGCGCTGGGTGCGGAGATTTCCGGCATCGTCAGCGCAGACCTGAAACGCTCCGGCCTGTTCGCGCCGATCGACAAGAGCGCCTTCATAGAAAAGATCTCCAATCCGGATGCCACGCCCCGTTTCGAGGACTGGAAAGTGATCAATGCCCAAGCGCTGGTCACCGGCAGCGTCAGCAAGGAGGCCGATGGCCGCGTCCGCGCCCAGTACAGGCTGTGGGATACGTTTGCCGGCCAGCAGATGTCCGGCGAGCAGTTCTTCGCCAACGACGCCAATACGAGGCGTGTCGCCCATATCATCGCCGACGCGATCTATGAACGGCTGACCGGCGAGAAGGGCTATTTCGACACGCGCGTCGTCTTCATCGACGAATCGGGCGCAAAGAACGCGCGCAAGAAGCGCCTCGCCATCATGGACCAGGACGGCGCCAATATCCGCTACCTGTCGGATGGCAGGTCGATCGTGCTGACCCCGCGTTTCTCGCCAAACCGGCAGGAAATCACCTACATGTCCTATGAAAGCGGCCAGCCGAAGGTCTATCTGCTGCAGATCGAGACCGGGCAGCGCGAACTGGTCGGCGACTTTCCCGGCATGACCTTTGCGCCGCGCTTCTCGCCCGACGGCCAGAAGGTGATCATGAGCCTGCTGCGCGACGACGGCAATTCCAACATCTTCGCCATGGATTTGAGGAGCCGCTCGACGACAAGGCTCACCAATTCGACGGCCATCGACACGTCGCCATCCTATTCTCCGGATGGCAGCAAGGTGGTGTTCACCTCCGACCGCGGCGGCCGCGCGCAGATCTATGTGATGGGCGCCGACGGTTCGGGCCAGACCCGCATCTCCTTCGGCGATGGCGTCTATTCGACGCCGGTGTGGTCGCCGCGCGGCGATCTCATCGCCTTCACCAAGCAGACTGCCGGCGAGTTCCAGATCGGCGTCATGCGCGTCGACGGTTCGGGCGAGCGCATCCTCTCAACCGGCTTCCAGCAGGAGGGGCCGACCTGGGCGCCCAACGGCCGGGTGCTGATGTTCTTCCGCGATTCAGCCGGCGGGCCGAAACTCGTTTCGGTCGATCTCACCGGCCGCAACGAACAGTCGATCCCGACGGCGAATTTCGCATCGGACCCGGCCTGGTCGCCGCTGCTCGAGTGAGAGGAATTGGAGAAATGAAGAATTGAAGAGATGGAGAAAACGGGATTCCTCAACTCTTCGATTCGATCCTTTCCACGGCTTCGTCGCGTTTTAGCCGCATTTCCGCCTACGGTCCGCGCACATTGTTGCCCCTCTGGTGGCGTCTGGCAAAACGGCTGCGGACGGCAGCCGAAACCAAATTTTAACCGTGTTTCTTGAACGCCGGTTAACCCAAACGTGGTTACTGGACGATCAACGAAATCACTCGAATTGCGAAGGAGAGGCGGCATGGGCCGTATCGCAGCACTTACCAGAAACCCGGCGATGATCGCGCTGGTGGCGTTGCTCGCCATCGCCGGTTGCGCCTCGAAGAAGAACCTGAACAGCGCCGCCGATCTTGGTCTCAGTGGCGCCGGGGCGGCAACGCCCGGATCGGCCCAGGACTTCACCGTCAACATCGGCGACCGCATCTTCTTCGACACGGATTCGTCCTCGATCCGCGCCGACGCGCAGACGACGCTTTCGCGCCAGGCGCAATGGCTGAACCAGTATAGGCAGTATGCCATCGTCATCGAAGGCCATGCCGACGAGCGCGGCACGCGCGAATACAATCTGGCGCTCGGCGCCCGCCGTGCCGCCGCCACCCGCGACTTCCTCGTCGCCAGGGGCGTTTCCGCCCAGCGCCTGAAGACCATTTCCTACGGCAAGGAGCGTCCGGTCGCGGTTTGCGACGACATCTCCTGCTGGTCGCAGAACCGCCGCGCCGTCACCACGATCAGCGGCGCCGGTTCTTGATCGGCAATTCTTGATCGGCAGAAATGCAACACATATGTGCGAAAGGCGGCCGCGGCCGCCTTTTTCATGTCCGGCGCCCGGATATCGGACTTGAAACAAAATTTGGCCGAAGTCCTGCGTCCTGGTAAGAGCCGAGGCGCCTGACGGTCCACTCCGATCGGAAGGCATGCAACAGGCAAACAATTTCACGGCGAGAGGCACATGCATTTCAGATCGGTCTTGAGCGGCACGCTTGCGCTGCTGCTCGTATCAAGCGTCGCCGCCCCGGCAAGCGGCGACGAGCAAGCTGCAGAAAAAAGCGGTTTTTCCTTCCGCCTGCCGACGCTCGGCATTTTCGGTGAAAAGCCGGGCATTTTCGGTGAAAAAAAGAAACCGGATCAGGCTCAATTTGCGCAGGATGGCACCGGCGCTACGGCGCTGGAGGAACAGCTCCGCCAGATGAACGGCAAGATTGAGGAACTCAACTTCCAGGTGCTGCAGATGCAGGAGCAGATCCGCAAGCAGCAGGAAGACAACGAGTTCCGCTTCCAGCAGCTGGAAGGCGGTTCGCAAGGCGCGCAGCAACCAGCGGAGCAGAAAAAGTCGGACGCCACCACCAACCCCGACAGCAGCGTCGCCGAGGCTCCGGCGACGCACGCGCCGGCCGATGCGGGCACATCGCCAGCCGGCGACCAGAGCGGGGAGGTCATCGTCGAATCGCCGACAGGCGAACCCGGCACGGTGATCCAGGGCACGCCGCCGAAGACGTTCGGCACCATCACGGTCGACAAGAACGGCAATGTGATCGACGCCGACGGCAACACGCAGGCACATGCACCGGCGCAGAACACCGCTCCTGCTACCGGCGCCCAAGGCGCCGGCGACCAGGCCGCCGGCACGCAGGCCGGCAAGTCCGACGATACGGTGGTTGCGGCACTGCCCGCCACCGACGACCCGGAGGAGCTTTACCGCAACTCCTATCAGTTCATCTTGTCGGGCGACTACGGCACTGCCGAACAGGGTTTTCGCGACCACATCGCCCGCTTCCCCAAGGACGCCAAGACGGCGGACGCGCATTACTGGCTGGGTGAGTCACTGCTCGGCCAGCAGAAATACCGCGACGCGGCCGAGACCTTCCTCGCCGCCAGCAAGGATTATCCGAAGGCCAAGAAGGCTCCCGACATGCTGCTGAAGCTCGGTGTGTCGCTGGTCGGATTGAACCAGCGCGACGTGGCCTGCGCCACTTTTGGCGAGATCGGCAAGCGCTATCCCAACGTTTCCGGCGCGCTCAAGGAACGCGTCAAGCAGGAAAGGGCGCTCGCGGCGTGCTAGTTTTTTTCTTGCATGTCGTTGCCCCAGAACCGGGGCCACTTTTGGGCGACATGCATTGATGCTCGAAACCGAGCCTGACCTTTCGGTTTTTTCGCAGATCGATTTTACCAACGGCGCTGTTGCGGCCGTGTCCGGCGGCAGCGACTCGACCGCCCTTCTCCTTCTCCTCAAAGATCACCTCGACCGTACCGCGCCCGCAACGAAATTGCTGGCTGTGACGATCGATCACGGTCTGCGGCCGGGCGCGGCCGCTGAGGCGCAAGCCGTGGCCAGGCTTTGTGCCGGGCGCGGCATTGCCCACCGCATCCTGGTCTGGTCCGGACGCAAGCCGTCGACCGGCCTGCCGGCTGCCGCGCGTGAGGCCCGCTACCGGCTGCTGGCCGAGGCAGCGCAGGCGGAAGGTATCGGCCTGATCCTGACCGGCCACACTGCCGACGACCAGGCCGAGACCGCGCTGATGCGGCACGCGCGCGGCTATGGGGCACGCGAAGAGGGGCGAGGCCTTGCGGGCATGGCACCGGCCACCCTCTATGATTGGCGGATCTGGATCGCACGGCCGCTTCTCGGCACACGACGTGCGGCGCTGCGCGAAGTCCTGCGGCGCGCAAATGTCGGCTGGGCCGAAGACCCGACCAATGAAGACGAGGCTTTCGAGCGGCCGCGTATCCGCGCAGCGCTTGCCGACGGCAATGGCGCGCAGCGCGTGGAAGACGCGGTGGCGCTGGCCGCGCGGGCTGCGGTCGAGCGCGAACAGCTTGGCCATCACGCCGCCGCGCTGATCCGTGGCTTTGCCAGCAGGCCCGCCGCCGGCCTTATCCGTCTCGATCCGGGCTTTGCGACGGCCGGCGACGAGCCGGCGGCCGTCTACGCGCTGCGCATCCTGCTGGCGACTGTCGGCGGCGTTGCCTTTCTGCCCGACCAGGCTCGCAGCGAAGCGCTGCTCGACCGGCTGAGGACCGCGCCATTTTGCGCTACATTGTCGCGGACGGTGATCGATGCACGGCGTGCCGGCATCTTCCTGCGTCGCGAAACCCGCAACCTGCCGCCCGCCGCTCCTGCCGTGGACAATGCCCTCTGGGACGGCCGCCGGAGGATCACATTGGGCGACGAACCCGGTGCATTTTTGATCGCGCCGCTCGGCGCGGCTCGTGCCGCAAAACAGGCAATTGCCGAAGACGGCACGCCGCCAAGCCTTGTCCGCGCGGCTCTGGCGGCCGAGCCGGTGCTGTGGCGCGCAAGCGAATATCTTGGCGAATGCCTCGGTTCGGCGCAGGACAGCCCGGGATTGCCAGGAATGGCGGTATCGCCGGTCGTCGCGCCCTTTGCCCGCTTCCTGCCGTCATTCGATCTGACGCCGGCCGGAACGGTCGCCGCGCTGATCGGTGCGCCGGTTCTTCCTGCCTCGCCTTTCAGCGGCCACACTGCCGGTTGATCATGGGCGAAAGCTTAACCGCGACATGCTGTTCTGCTTGGCAAGGGAAGGCGCCATCCCTATGTTAGACCCAAGTTTCCTCTCACGACGCGTGTCCGCCAGCGGACGCCAACGGGACAATTGATGAATCCGAATTATCGCAATCTCGCGCTCTGGGCGATCATAGCGGTCCTGCTCATCGCTCTCTTTAATCTGTTCCAGACGCCGCAGACGCGCGGAGCAGCGAGCGATGTCCCCTATTCGCAGTTCCTGCAGGATGTCGCGGCCGGCCGGGTCAAGACGGTGACCATAGCGGGTGCCCGCATCTCGGGCACCTATACCGACACCTCTACCGGCTTCCAGACCTATTCGCCGGGTGATCCGTCGCTGGTTTCGAGACTCCAGGACAAGAACGTCACCATCAACGCGCGCCCCGAATCCGACGGTTCCAATTCGCTGTTCGGCTATCTCATCTCCTGGCTGCCGATGATCCTCATCCTTGGCGTCTGGATATTCTTCATGCGCCAGATGCAATCCGGCTCCGGCCGCGCCATGGGTTTCGGCAAGTCGAAGGCCAAGCTTTTGACCGAAGCGCATGGCCGCGTCACCTTCCAGGACGTTGCCGGCGTCGACGAAGCCAAGCAAGATCTGGAAGAGATCGTCGAATTTTTGCGTGATCCGCAGAAGTTCCAGCGGCTTGGCGGTAAGATCCCGCGCGGCGTGCTGCTCGTCGGCCCTCCCGGAACCGGCAAGACGCTGCTTGCCCGTTCGGTCGCCGGTGAGGCCAACGTGCCGTTCTTCACCATTTCCGGCTCGGACTTTGTCGAGATGTTCGTCGGCGTTGGCGCCAGCCGCGTCCGCGACATGTTCGACCAGGCCAAGAAGAATGCGCCCTGCATCATCTTCATCGACGAAATCGACGCGGTCGGCCGCCATCGCGGCGCCGGCCTCGGCGGCGGCAACGATGAACGCGAGCAGACGCTGAACCAGTTGCTGGTCGAAATGGACGGCTTCGAATCCAACGAAAGCATCATCCTGATCGCCGCCACCAACCGGCCGGACGTGCTCGATCCGGCGCTGCTCAGGCCCGGCCGTTTCGACCGCCAGGTGGTGGTGCCGAATCCCGACATCGTCGGCCGCGAGAAGATCCTGAAGGTGCATGTGCGCAACGTGCCGCTGGCGCCCAATGTTGACCTCAAGGTGATTGCACGCGGCACGCCGGGCTTTTCCGGAGCTGACCTGATGAACCTCGTCAACGAATCCGCCCTGATGGCGGCGCGGCGCAACAAGCGCCTTGTCACCATGGCCGAGTTCGAGGACGCCAAGGACAAGATCATGATGGGCGCCGAGCGCCGCTCGTCGGCCATGACCCAGGCCGAGAAGGAACTCACCGCCTATCACGAGGCCGGCCACGCCATTCTGGCGCTGAACGTGCCGTCGGCCGATCCGCTGCACAAGGCGACCATCATCCCGCGTGGCCGGGCGCTTGGCATGGTCATGCAGCTGCCGGAAGGCGACCGCTATTCGATGAGCTACAAATACATGATCTCGCGCCTCGCCATCATGATGGGTGGCCGCGTCGCCGAGGAGTTCAAGTTCGGCAAGGAGAACATCACCTCGGGTGCCTCCTCGGACATCGAGCAGGCAACCAAGCTGGCACGCGCCATGGTCACGCGCTGGGGCTTCTCCGACAAGCTCGGCCATGTCGCCTATGGCGATAACCAGGAAGAGGTCTTCCTCGGCCATTCGGTGGCGCGCACGCAGAACGTCTCGGAAGAGACGGCGCAGATCATCGACGCCGAAGTGCGCCGGCTGATCGACGAGGCCTATTCGACGGCGAAATCCATCCTGACCAAGAAGAAGAAGGAATGGATCGCGCTGGCGCAGGGGCTTTTGGAATACGAGACGCTGTCCGGCGAGGAGATCAAGCAGTTGATCGCCGGCCACAAGCCCGCGCGCGATCTCGGCGACGACACGCCGCCGAGCCGTGGCTCGGCCGTGCCGAAGTCCGGCAGCCGCCGCAAGAAGGGCCCGGAGCCCGAAGGCGGCATGGAGCCTCAGCCGTCAAGCTAGGCCCGCCCAAGAGGTTGATTTCGAAAACGCCGCGGTGTTGACCGCGGCGTTTTCCGTTCAGGAGGTGCCGTGATGAGGGCCGATCTCCCACGCAAGGGGGGAGATCGGCCGTCACTTCCGCTTTTACAAACCTTCAGCACTGCAGGCGCAATTTATCGCCGGCAGCAAGAAAGGCCCGCGAAGCTTGCGGCTCGCGGGCCTTGCTATCTTCGAATGTTGATGCCGATCAGCTCTTCAGCGCGGCATTGCAAAGGCTGTAGAAGCCGCCACCGTTCTGGATCCACTTGAGGCCACCCAGCGTCCCGGCATCCTTGTTGGCGTGGTACTGGTCGCGGCAGGTGTGCATGCGGGCCTTGGCCGGAGTTTCGCTGCTATACTTGGTGGAGATCGCCTTCGGAAACGTCACTCCCTGGGGAGCGATGAGGGTCGGCGTTTCCGGGTTGCTGGTGAGGCTTGCCTGATCGGCTGCCGGCACGGTGTCGTCGGAAGCACCGGCACCGCACTGGCTCATGCGGAAGTCGTTCCACTTCATGCCGTTCAGCGTGTTGCCGGTCTTGGCCGCCTGATATTTGGCGCTGCAATCCGCTCTGCTGAGGCCGTTGCCGGCGTTGACAGTTGCCGCTGCCTTGGTCGTCGCTGCAGCGGCCGCATCGATAGTTGCAGCGCTGGTGCTGTCCGCCTTGGCTGGCGTGGCGTCGGCTGCGGCGGCCTCGGTGCCGCATTCTGCCTTGCGGAACTGGTTCCAGTTCTGGCCGCCAAGTGTTCCGGCGTCCTTTGCCGCGTTATACTTGGTGCTGCATTCGGCCATGGTCAGCGCATTGGCAGGCGCCGCCAGGAATAAAGTCACGACGGCAAGACCCGTCAAAGTGGCAAGTCGATGGATGAGCATGCGTCTTCTCCCTCATGTGTTCACGATATGTCCCATGCAAGCAATAGCACTCAACGACTGGTTGCGCCAGATGCTAAATAGCGCAAAAGCCGCCTGAAAGTGCATTATTTCCAAGAGAATGATGGAATCGCCGGCAGCTACTGTCCGCCAGATGCAATTTTTCCGGGCGTTTGCACGGAAAACGCGTATAGAGCGGCCACAGTCAGGAACGGCCTCACGACAGGTTGATCGGGTCGGCCGGTGCGGCGGACCTGATTGCCCGGACACTGACGACACACCAAAGAATGCAGATACGGTCTGAAGTTCCTGAAGGCTGCTGCCACAACCGGAGCAGGCAAACACACTAGCGTGACACAAAACACACAAACCAACAATTTTCTAAGGATTGGCGACGTACAATAATGCATTGTGATGATAGGGCTCGGGCCAATTTGTGGCATGACGTGCCGGAAAAGAACCATCGGGAAGCTGGCTAGCATGGCAGGAAGTTATTTCGGTACGGACGGCATTCGCGGGCGCGCCAACAGGTTTCCAATGACGGCGGAGGTCGCCATGAGGGTCGGCATGGCCGCCGGCCTTTCGTTCCAGCGCGGCAACCATCGCCACCGGGTCGTGCTCGGCAAGGATACCAGGCTTTCCGGCTACATGATCGAGAATGCGATGGTGTCGGGCCTGTGCGCCGCCGGCATGGACGTGTTCCTGCTCGGCCCGATTCCGACGCCCGCGGTCGCCATGCTGGTACGCTCGTTGCGCGCCGACATCGGCGTGATGATCTCGGCCTCGCACAATCCTTACTACGACAACGGCATCAAGCTGTTCGGCCCAGATGGCTACAAGCTCTCCGACGAGATCGAGGAGCGCATCGAGGGGATGCTCGACAAGGATATCGACCTGGCGCTCGCCGATTCGGACGGGCTCGGCCGCGCCAAGCGCGTCGACGGCGTTCATGACCGCTACATCGAATTCGCCAAGCGCACGCTGCCACGGTCGATGTCACTGTCGGGCCTCCGCATCGTCGTCGATTGCGCCAATGGCGCTGCCTACAAGGTGGCGCCCGAGGCGCTGTGGGAACTCGGCGCCGAGGTCGTCGCCATCAATGTCGAGCCCAACGGCTTCAACATCAACAAGGAGTGCGGCTCGACCCATCCGGCAGGCCTGCAGAGGAAGGTGCACGAAGTGCGCGCCGATATCGGCATCGCGCTCGACGGCGACGCCGACCGTGTCGTCATCGTCGACGAGAACGGCGCGATCGTTGATGGCGACCAGATCATGGCGCTGATCGCCGAGGCCTGGCATCAGAGCGGACGGCTGGCCGGAGGCGGCGTCGTTTCGACGGTGATGTCCAATCTCGGCCTCGAACGCTTCCTCGGCGACATGAACCTGCAGTTGCACCGCACCAAGGTTGGCGACCGCTATGTCGTCGAGCACATGCGTGCGCACGGCCTGAATGTCGGCGGCGAACAGTCGGGCCACATCGTGCTGTCCGATTTTTCCACGACCGGCGACGGCCTCGTTTCGGCGCTCCAGGTGCTCGCCTGCATCAAGCGGCAGAACAAGCCGGTCAGCGAACTGTCGAAGAAGTTTGCGCCGGTGCCGCAGCTGCTGAAGAACGTCCATATTTCCGGCGGCAAGCCGCTCGAGGAAGCCCCGGTCAAGGCGGCGATCGAAGATGCACGCCACCGGCTGGGCAAGGCCGGGCGCCTGGTCATCCGGCCATCCGGCACGGAACCACTTATTCGCGTCATGGCGGAAGGCGATGACCAGCAATTGGTCGAGGCCGTCGTCAACGACATTGTCGGGGTCATTTCGGAAACGCGCAGCGCCGCCTGATCCTGCAGCTTTGCCAGTTCGAAAGCCCGCCTCCCGGCGGGCTTTTTTATTGGGTTGCATTCCAATTAATCCAGGGAAATGACGCGAAATCCTGAAAGATTTAGAGATTCATGGTTAAGCGATAAGGTTAAACGCCTTTTAACTTTTCCAATTCATTATCCACGACTGAAGCCAATCAGATTCGGACGCGTTCGCTGTGCCGAGGGTTCTCAGGGGTGACAAGCATGTTGAATACAGCAAGAACGGCCCTCTTTGCCGCGCTGCTCGCGGGCGCGGCCGGACCAGTGTTCGCCGCCGACTTCGTCGAGCCGCCCGTGGTCGAGCCGGCTCCGCCGCTGCCGGTCTACGAGCCGCCGGTCGAATATGGCGGCTGGTACATTCGCGGCGACATCGACTATCACTGGTCGGAGTTCCGCGGCGGCGACTACATCACTTATAGCGCGGCCCCGCCGCAGAATCCCGGCAGCTTCGACAGCGGCGAGTTGGACGGCGCCTTCTCGGCCGGCGCCGGCGTCGGTTACCAGATCAACCAGCATTTTCGCACCGATCTCACTCTGGACTGGATGAGCAAATCCGATTTCCGTGGCTCGACCAGCGGCTTCTGCGGCATTAATCAAACGCCCTGCACCTCGACCGACACCTCGTCCTATTCGGCGCTGCTGCTCCTGGCCAATGCCTACGTCGATATCGGCACCTGGCACGGCATCACGCCCTATGTCGGTGCCGGCATCGGCGGCGCCTGGGTCAAGTGGGATACGCTGCACAACAGCGATATCGACGGCGATTTCGAGCATCATGGCGGCAAGGACTGGCGTTTTGCCTATGCTGCCATGGCGGGCGCATCCTACTGCCTGACTGATCGCGTCAAGCTCGATGTCGGCTACCGCTTCAGTCATATCGAAGGCGGTAAGATGTTCGATTACGCTTCAGACAGCAATGTCGGTCCCGGCTATGACAAGGGCATCAATGTGCACGAAGTGCGCGGCGGCCTGCGCTATCAGTTCGGCAACTCGGACTGCGCCCAGCCGGTGCCGATCGCCTACGAACCCGAACCGGTCTACACCAAGTAATCACTTCGAGAGCAGGTTTGCAGACCGCCCGGCAAAAGCCGGGCGGTTTCCGTTTGTGTCGGGAAAGCGCATCAAAATCAATTCGCTAACGTCCTGTTATCCTTAACCGCCACTTAACCACTATGGTTAACAATGCTTCCTGAAACGGCGCTCGCGATCGCGAATGGCGCCACCTTCGGGAGCCGGGATCATGACAGTCAAATCGCGTATAGCGCTGGCGCTTGCAGCAATCGCCCTGATGCCGCTGTCTCAAGCGCTTGGCGCCGACTACGATCCGCCGATCTATGTCGACCAGGCGCCGGACTATGTGCCGGTCGAAGTCGGTTCGGGATGGTATCTGCGCGGCGATGTCGCCTATTTGCCGGAAAAGAGCTTCGAAGATGAGGATTTCGCCTTCACACCGGCGAGCTTCAGCGACAATGAGGATCCGATCTTTGCCAGCATCGGCTTCGGCTACCATTTCAACGACTATCTGCGTGCCGATCTCAATTTCGGCTATCTGCCCGGCAATAAGATCGGCGTCGGCTATGATGACGGAACGACCGTGGCATCAGCGTCCCTGAAGAACTACGCCTTCTCGGGCATGCTCAACGGCTATGTCGATCTTGGCACCTATGTCGGGATCACGCCCTATCTCGGCGCGGGTATCGGTGTCGTCCAGAGCAACCGCAAGCTTTCAGCGAGCTATTTCACCGACAACAATGACCCTACCGACGATTTCGTTCTGCAGGACGACAAGACCCAGTATTCCTTCGCTTACACGCTGAATGCAGGCCTTGCCTATCAAGTGTCCAAGAATTTTTCCGTAGATCTGGGCTATCAGTATTTTTCCGCGCCCGACGCCGAATATGCGACTGCCGAGAGCCTGACTTCCTATCCGATCGACAAAGGGATCAGCAATCATCAAGTCAAGCTCGGGTTGCGTTACGACCTCTGGTAGAAGCTGCGCACGCGACAATCTTGACGGCGGATCTTCGGGGCCGCCGTTCGTGTTTCGAGGCCATGACATTCTCATCACAGGTGATCAGTATCCCGTCAGCGACAAAAACTTTCCTCTTGACGCCGGAAGCCTGAACGCATATCGCCGTCCGTGGGCCACCCCTCCCCAACGAGGGGCCACTATCTGGAAGGATAGACCACGATGACGACGCATACGAAGCCCGGACCGCGTCCGGCAAATCCCAATTTTTCCTCAGGTCCCTGTGCAAAGCGTCCCGGCTGGTCGGTCGAGGCGCTGGCCAATGCCGCGCTCGGACGCTCGCACCGCGCCAAGATCGGCAAGACCAAGCTCGAACAGGCGATCGAGCTGACGCGAGAGGTCCTCCAGATTCCCGCAGATTACCGCATCGGCATCGTGCCGGCGTCGGACACCGGCGCGGTCGAGATGGCGCTGTGGTCGCTGCTCGGCGAACGCGGCGTCGACATGGTCGCCTGGGAGAGTTTCGGTTCCGGCTGGGTCACCGATGTGGTCAAGCAGCTGAAGCTCGCCGACGTGCGCAGGATCGAAGCCGGTTACGGCGCGCTGCCGGATCTGGCAAAAATCGACTTCAACCGCGATGTCGTCTTCACCTGGAACGGCACGACATCAGGCGTGCGTGTGCCGAACGGCGATTTCATCCCGGCCAGCCGCAAGGGCCTGACCATCTGCGATGCGACCTCGGCGGCCTTTGCTCAAAAGCTCGATTTCCAGAAGCTCGATGTCGTCACCTTCTCCTGGCAGAAGGTGCTCGGCGGCGAAGGGGCGCACGGCGTGCTGATCCTCAGCCCGCGCGCCGTCGAGCGGCTGGAAAGCTACAAGCCGGCCTGGCCGCTGCCGAAAATCTTCCGCCTCACCTCGGGCGGCAAGCTCATCGAAGGCATCTTCAAGGGCGAGACCATCAACACGCCGTCGATGCTGTGCGTCGAGGATTATCTCGACGCACTGCGTTGGGCGAAGTCGATCGGCGGCCTCGATGCGCTGATCGCCCGCGCCGACGCCAATGCCGCCGTTCTCGACGGCTTCGTCGGCAGATCCGCATGGCTCGGCCATCTGGCCACCGACCCGGCGACGCGGTCGAACACGTCCGTCTGTCTTTCCTTCACCGACCCGGATATCGCGGCACTCGACGCCGACGGACAGGCGGCCTTCGCCAAGGCAATTGTCTCGGATCTCGACAAGGAAGGCGTCGCCTACGACATCGGCGCCTATCGCGACGCGCCGCCCGGCCTGCGCGTCTGGTGCGGGGCGACGGTCGAGACTTCCGATCTCGAAGCGCTGCTGCCGTGGCTCGACTGGGCCTTTGCCGCACAAAAGGCGTCGCTCAAGGCGGCCGCCTGACCCCTCCCCCTTGAGGGGAGGGTGGCCCGAAGGGCCGGTGGGGTTGCCTCCACCAACTCAACGGTCCGCCATCCAGAAAGAAAAGATTTCGGCGGCGTCCGGCCGCAACGACCCACCCGGCGCTCGCGCCGACCCTCCCCTCAAAGGGGGAGGGGCGCCAATCGCAAAGGACCAAGCCAATGCCCCGCGTTCTCGTCTCAGACAAACTCTCCACCACTGCCGTGCAGATCTTTAGGGATCGCGGCATCGACGTCGACTACCTGCCCGACCTCGGCAAGGACAAGGAAAAGCTGCTCGAAGTGATCGGCCAGTATGACGGCCTCGCCATCCGTTCGGCGACGAAAGTCACCGAGAAGCTGATCAACGCCGCCACCAAATTGAAGGTGGTCGGCCGCGCCGGCATCGGCGTCGACAATGTCGACATCCCGGCGGCGAGCCGCAAGGGCATCATCGTGATGAACACGCCCTTCGGCAATTCGATCACCACCGCAGAGCATGCCGTCGCCATGATCTTCGCGCTGGCCCGCCAGATACCGGAAGCCAATGCCTCGACCCATGCCGGCAAGTGGGAAAAGAACCGCTTCATGGGCATCGAGATCACCAGCAAGACGCTGGGCATCATCGGCTGCGGCAACATCGGCTCGATCGTGGCCACGCGCGGCGTCGGCCTGAAGATGCATGTCATCGCCTTCGACCCTTTCCTGTCGGACAGCCGTGCCGAGGAACTCGGCGTCGAGAAGGTCGAACTCGACGAGCTGTTCGCCCGCGCCGATTTCATCACCCTGCACACGCCACTGACCGACAAGACGCGCAACATCATCGACGCTGCGGCGATCGCCAAAATGAAGACCGGCGTGCGCATCATCAACTGCGCTCGTGGCGGGCTGATCGTCGAGGCCGACCTGATCGCGGCACTGAAAAGCGGCAAGGTGGCAGGTGCCGGCATCGACGTGTTCGAGGTCGAACCGGCGGAGCAGAGCGAACTGTTCGGCATGGAGAATGTGGTGGCGACGCCGCACCTCGGTGCGTCGACGATGGAGGCGCAGGAGAATGTCGCCCTGCACGTCGCCGAGCAGATGGCCGACTATCTGATCAAGGGCGCCGTTTCCAACGCCATCAACATGCCGTCGATCACCGCCGAGGAGGCGCCGCGCCTAAAACCTTTCGTCAAGCTGGCCGAAGTGCTCGGCGCCTTTGTCGGCCAGGTCACAGAGGACCCGATCAAGGAGGTCGAGATCCTTTTCGACGGCTCGACCGCGACGATGAACACGCGCGCGCTGATCAGCGCCACCCTTGCCGGGCTGATCCGGCCGCAGGTCTCCGACGTCAACATGGTGTCGGCGCCGATCATGGTTAAGGAGCGCGGCATCATCGTCGCCGAGGTCAAGCGCGACAAATCCGGCGTGTTCGACGGCTATATCAAGCTCACGGTCAAGACCGAGCATAGGACGCGTTCGATCGCCGGCACCTGCTTTTCGGACGGCAAGCCGCGCTTCATCCAAATCAAAGGCATCAACCTAGACGCCGAGGTCGGCCAGCATATGCTCTACACGACGAATGCCGACGCGCCCGGTATCATCGGTCTGCTCGGCACGGTCTGCGGCGAGAACGGCGTCAACATCGCCAATTTCCAGCTCGGCCGCAACCGGCCTGGCGGCGATGCCATCGCGCTGCTCTATCTCGATGCTCCGTTTCCGGAAAACGTGCTGGAACAGGTGCGGGCGCACAAGTCGATCGACTCCGCCAAGCGGCTGCATTTCGATGTGGGCGGCGCCTGAAACATGCCCGCGCGCGCCCCGCGTGCTCTACAAGCACACGGGGCGTTTCGACAATAATGGCTGCGACGGGCTCTGGATTGCACCATTCTGATCCGATCCCGAACATTTGCCGGCTAAATCGCCAGCTTCCTTCCGCTGTATTCGGCGAGGCTGATGCCGCCGAGCACCAGCACGAGGGCCAGACCCTGATAGAGCTGGAATGTCTCACCGACGATCAGCACCGACAGCAGCGTACCGAAGATCGGCACCAGGTTGATGAACAGGCCGGCCCGGTTTGCGCCGATCAGTTCGTTGCCCCTGATATAGAAGATCTGCGAGACGACTGAGGCGCCGATCGCGGTGTAGAACGCTATCGCCCAGCCGCGCGCATCGGGGACGATGACCTTGCCGGCGGCCAATTCCCACAGGAAGAAAGGCAGCGAGGTGACAAGTGCGGCAATCGACAGCGCCAGCATCAGGCTTTGCCAGCGTATGGCCGGCTTCAGCCGCAGCCCGACCGAGTAGAAACTGTAACAAAGCACCGCGATCAGCATAATGGCGTCGCCGAAGTTGAGATCCAGCTTGAGAAGCTGGCGCAGATCGCCATGGCTGGCGGTCAGGGCGACACCGATGATCGTCAGCACGACGCCGGCGATCTGCACCTGGTTCACACGCAGGCGAAACAGCACGAAATTGGCTAGGATGATCACGATCGGGATCGCCGCCTGCTCGATCGAGACGTTGATCGCCGTCGTGTAATTGAGCGCCGTGTAGAAGATCGCGTTGAAGAAGGTGAAGCCGCAGGCGCCGAGCCCGCCAAGCAGCAACCAATGCCGGCGCACCACCGGCCAATCCTCGCGCAGCGCTCGCCAGCCGATCGGCAGCATGATCAGAACGGCCAGAACCCAGCGCAGGAAGACCAGCGTCATCGGCGAAATGTGGTCGACCGCCAGCTTGCCGGCCACGGAGTTGCCGCCCCACAGCAAGGTGGTGAACAGCAAGAACAGATAGGCGGTTCGATGCATCGCGAAATTCCAGCCGGGCGAGGGGCAGGCGGAGGGTCTATGCCGAGCTATTGTGGTGGTTCGCCCAAGTAAATGATGTCAAAGGCGAAAATTGTTGTGCCTGAGGGCGCTTTCGGCGGTAAAGAATGGTCGCGCTCGCCGGGTCTTGACGTTATAGAGCGACGTGCGTCCACTTGGACGGACAAAGTACGCGTCTCAAGGCTTGAATGTCCGCATCGTGCTTTCCGAAATCGATTCCGATTTTCGGGCCTATGCGATAGAAGCCTGTCGTTTCGAACCATTTCAAGCCGCTCCGAGCGGCGCCTCAAGGGAAAAGAAACATGGCCAACGTGGTGGTCGTCGGCTCGCAATGGGGCGACGAGGGCAAAGGCAAGATCGTTGACTGGCTATCGGAACGCGCTGACGTCGTCGTGCGCTTCCAGGGCGGCCACAATGCCGGCCATACGCTGGTCGTCGACGGCAGGGTCTACAAGCTGTCGCTGCTGCCGTCCGGCGTGGTGCGACAAGGCAAGCTGTCCATCATCGGCAATGGCGTCGTCTTCGACCCGCACGCCTTCGTCGCGGAAGTGGCGAAATTGAAGGCGCAAGGCGTCGAGGTGACGCCCGAGCGCCTGAAAATAGCCGAAAACACCGCGCTTATCCTGTCCTTGCACCGGGAGCTGGACGGATTCCGCGAAGACGCCGCCTCCAATTCCGGAACGAAGATCGGCACGACCCGTCGCGGCATCGGCCCCGCCTATGAGGACAAGGTGGGCCGGCGCGCGGTCAGGGTGATGGACTTGGCGGATTTGGAAACGCTGCCCTTGAAAGTCGACAGGCTGCTGACGCATCACAATGCGCTGCGTCGTGGGCTCGGCCACGCCGAGGTCACGCACGACGCCATCATGAGTGAGCTGATTTCGGTCGCCGACGAGATCCTGCCCTATATGGACCGCGTCTGGAAGATCCTCGACGACAAGCGCCGCGCCGGTGAACGCATCCTGTTCGAGGGCGCGCAAGGCACGCTGCTCGACATCGACCACGGCACTTATCCGTTCGTCACCTCGTCGAACACGGTCGCCGGTCAAGCGGCCGCCGGATCCGGTGTCGGTCCGGGCGCCATCGGTTATGTGCTCGGCATCACCAAGGCCTATACGACGCGTGTCGGCGAAGGTCCGTTCCCGACCGAACAGAAGAACGAGATCGGCGAGTTCCTGGGCACGCGCGGCCACGAGTTCGGCGTCGTCACCGGCCGCAAGCGCCGCTGCGGCTGGTTCGATGCCGTGCTGGTCCGCCAGGCCGTCGCCGTCAACGGCATCAAGGGCATCGCCCTGACCAAGCTCGATGTGCTCGACGGGCTGGACGAGATCAAGGTCTGCACCGGCTACCGCCTCGATGGCGAGGCGATCGATTATCTGCCGGCCAGCCAAGGTGCGCAGGCGCGCGTCGAACCGGTCTACGAGACGCTGGAGGGCTGGAAAGGCACCACCGCGGGCGCCAGAAGCTGGAACGATCTGCCAGCCCAGGCAGTCAAATATGTCCGTCACATCGAGGAGCTGATCGGCGCGCCGGTCGCACTCCTTTCCACCAGCCCTGAACGGGACGACACAATACTTGTGACCGATCCGTTTCAAGACTAGATTCTCAGCCGTTCCGGGCATCGCGGCCGATTTGCGGGGCCGGCCCAGAAACGAAATGCAGGTCGACTGAAGCATGGCAGATTTTGTTGGTGCTCTGAAAAAGACGCTCAATGGTCTCGGCGAGCCGTCGCCGGAGGTACGCGCGAGGGTCTATGACAAGGCCCGTTCAACGATCGCGGACAAGCTGGCCAAGATCACACCGCCGCTGGCGCCTTCGGTCGTTGCCCAGCATAAGCGCACCCTGGAAGACGCCATCGCCAGCGTCGAGCGGGATTATACCAGGAGCGTGCCGGCATCCGATCCGCTGTCGGAGCTGGAAGACATCTTCTCCTCCATCGACCGCAACAAGAACCAACCCAGCCATGTTCGGCAGCCGGCAAAGACCGAGCCGGCATGGCAGCCGGCAGAGACTGAGCCGGCATGGCAGCCGGTAAAGACTGAGCCGGCAAGGCAGCCGGCGCCTGCCGCCAAAGCCGCGCCGAATTGGCAAAAACCGCCATCCGTTGCTTCTCCTCCAGAGCACACCGATGCGGTGCCTTCGGTCGCGGATCTTCCAGCGGAGGACGAGAAGAGCGATACCTTTAGAGACGATGTCTTTCCCAACGACGAGGAGCCGGCGCCGGACACCTTTCAGCGTCTGCGTCCTGCCGAGCGGAGGCGCAGCTCTGGCGGGCTGATCGCCGCTGTCGTCGCTTTGCTCGTCGTCGCCGGCGGCGGCTATGGCATCTGGCTGAACAAGGACGCGTTCAGCAATATGCTAGGTCTCAACAGCACGACGGTCGCAACCATAGAGCCGCTAGTGAAGCCGACCCCGGCCGAGCCGGCTACCGATGCCGCGGCAAGGCCTCCGGCAGCTGCGGCTCCAACGGATGCCGAGGGCACAAAGTTCACCCAGCGGCTGACGCCCGAGGGCGGTGAGGTCGATCCCGGCCCCGCTCCAGGACAAAGCGGTATCGGAGAGGGCGAATCCGTCGCAGCACTGACCACGCCGCCGCCGGCTGCACCTGCGCCTGCCGCGCCGGCCGGCGACACGCCAGCCACGACTGCGCCCGCCACGCCGGGTGCTGCCCCCGCAACGCCGCCTGCCGATGGCGCCACGCCGGCGCCGGCGGCGCCGACCGATAGCGCAGCCGCCCCGGCAGCGCCGGCCCCCGGTGCTGCGCCGGCCGCGCCGACAGCCGCGCCTGCGGAAACCGCGCTGGCGGTCGGCCAAAAGGCGATCTTCTACGAGGAGCGCACCAGCACCGCCCAAGGCTCGGCCGAGCCCGGCAGCATCGTCTGGTCGCTGGTACAGGAATCGCCCGGCGGCAATCTGCCGCCCGAGCCGGCAATCCGCGCCGAGGCGAGCATTCCGGGTAAGGACGTGCAGCTGCGCATGACCATCCGCCGCAACACCGACCAAACGCTGCCGGCCAGCCACATCATCGAGATGATTTTCCTGACGCCCGATGGTTTCGACGGCGGCGGCGTCGACAATATCCTGCGCGTCGCCATGAAGGGCTCTGAACAGGATGCCGGCAGCCCGCTGATCGGCATCCCGGCGAAAATCGCGGACGGCTTCTTCCTGGTCGCTCTCAACGACACCAAGGCGGACGAAGACGCCAATCTGACCCTGCTCCGGGGCCAGAAATGGATCGACGTACCGGTCGTCTACAAGACCGGACGGCGGGCGCTGCTCACCATGGAAAAGGGCATTCCCGGCGAGAAGGTGTTCGACGAGGCGCTGAAGGCCTGGCAAACAAAAGAGGCGGGCTGAGGCCGGGGCTCACCAGCCTCAACCCTCTCAGAAGCCCTGGAATAGCATGTCGAGCGCGGCCACGATGTCGTCGTGGCGGCTGGAAAGATTTCCTTCGGCGGCACGCAATTCAGAAGCCATCAAGGCTGACATGAATTGAGTGACCATGACATGGTCACTGCCGTTGATCGTGAAGGTGGGGTTTAGCCGGCGCCCCGGCACCGGGGCCATGTTGGGCGGCATCAACGGGATAACAATCCTTGTGTTTAGACCTTCAAGAAGATCAGCCTGAACGTCGAGCAGATAGCCGTCGCCTTCAGCTCTCCGGTAGAAATCGTAACGCGCCATCAAAACGGCCGGTACTTGGCCAGTGGCAGTCCGTTGCGCCTGACATAGTCGTTAGAGCTCTCGATCGCCTCCCTGTTTTCCTCCTGCCACCGGCGCGTTTTTTCGGCTGAAATCGCCTTGGCGATACCCTCCTCGGCGGCGCGAGATATATTAATACCGAGCGCCTTGGCGTCCTCGATCAATCTGGAGTCGATCGAGGTATTGACCGATTTTCGTTGGGCTTTTGGAGTCGACTGAAGCATGGAGCAGCTCCCATTTATGCGCATAAGATAGGCGCATAAAAGCACGCATGCAATGCCTACCCCTCCATCTCCTCGCGCAACATTTCAAGTTCCAGCCATTCCTCCTCGAGCGCTGCCAGCGTGGCGCGCTCCTTGTCGAGGGCGGCGATGGTCTTCTGGAACGAGGCCGGATCGCGCTCGTAATAGGCTGGGTCGGCGATGTTGTTCTCCAGCCGTGAGATCGAGGCGTTCACCGCCTCGATCTTCTTCGGCAGCGATTCCAGCGCGAATTTTTGTTTGAACGACAGTTTTTTTGAGCCCTTCGGCGCGGGTGCTTCGCTCCTGCCTGCCGCCACCACTTCGCTGGTCTCGGCCTTTGGCCGTGCCTTGCGGTCGTCCAGCCTGGTGCCGCCGCGCTGCGCCAGCATGTCGGAATAGCCGCCGGCATATTCGATCCAGCGGCCGCCGCCGTCCGGCGCGATCAGGCTGGTCACGGTGCGGTCGAGGAAATCGCGGTCGTGGCTGACCAGGATCACCGTACCGGCAAAACCGGCGACCAGTTCCTGCAGCAATTCCAGCGTCTCCATGTCGAGGTCGTTGGTCGGCTCATCGAGCACCAGCAGGTTCGCCGGCCGCGCCAACACGCGGGCGAGCAGCAGCCGCGCCCGCTCGCCGCCCGAAAGCTCGCGCACCGGCGTGCGCGCCTGTTCCGGTTTGAACAGGAAATCCTTCATGTAGGAGACGACGTGGCGCTGCTCGCCATTGATGACGAGGTTCTCGCCGCGCCCGTCGGTGAGGTATTGCGCCAGTGTCTCTTGCGGATCGACCGCGTCGCGTTTCTGGTCGAGCGTGGCGATCTCCAGATTGGTGCCGAGCCGCACCGTGCCTGAGTCCGGCTTCAATTCGCCGGTCAGCATCTTCAGCAGTGTCGTCTTGCCGGCACCGTTCGGGCCGACCAGGCCGACGCGGTCGCCGCGCTGGATGCGGGTCGAGAAGCCCTTGACCACAGTGAGGTCGCCAAAGCTCTTCTCGATGGTCTTGGCCTCGATCACCAGCTTGCCGGATTCGGCGGCGTCGCTGGCCACCATGGTCGCCGCACCCTCGGCGCCGCGATGGCCACGAAAGCGCTGGCGCATGGTCTGCAGTTCGCCGAGCCGGCGCATGTTGCGCTTGCGCCTTGCAGTCACGCCGTAGCGCAGCCAGTGCTCCTCGCGCACGATCTGGCGGCCAAGCTTGTGCTGCTCGCGTTCTTCTTCTTCCAGAACGGTGTCGCGCCATTCCTCGAAATGGCCAAAGCCCTTGTCCAGCCTGCGGGTCTGGCCGCGATCGAGCCAGACGGTGGCGCGCGACACGCGCTCGAGGAAGCGGCGGTCATGCGAGATGACGATCAGCGCCGAAGAGGTGCGGGCAAGCTCCTCCTCCAGCCATTCAATGACCGACAGGTCGAGATGGTTGGTCGGCTCATCGAGGAGGAGAATGTCGGGCTCCGGCGCCATGACGCGGGCAAGGGCGGCACGGCGCGCCTCGCCGCCGGAGAGATCGTTCGGCCGCTCGTCGCCGGACAGGCCGAGATGCTCCATCAGATAGGTGGCGCGGTAGGGATCGTCGGCGGGTCCGAGCCCCGCCTCGACATAGGCGCGGACGCTGGCGAAACCATCCAAGTCGGGCATTTGCGGCAGGTAGCGCACTGTCGCCGAGGGCTGGCGGAACACCTCGCCGTCCTGCGGCTCTATCAATCCCGCAGCGATCTTGAGCAACGTCGATTTGCCCGAGCCGTTGCGGCCGACCAAAGCGATCTTGTCGCCCGCCGACGCCGTCAGTTCCGCCCCGTCGAGCAGCGGCGTGCCACCGAAGGTCAGTTTTATGCCGTCGAGATTGAGAAGTGGCGGCGCCATGTCAGCTTCCAGGTAAGGGGAATGGGTGGGCGAGCAACAGCGCGCGGCCACTGCTCAGCGCAATTTCCAGCCGGCCCCTGACCTCGTTGGAAATGGTCAGCGACGAACCGAACGCCATCTCGATATGGTTCAGCGGCCATTTGGCGCCGGTCACGGTCAGGCCGGTAAGGTCGGAAAAGCCGAGAATCGAAAACAGCGTGCCATCGGCGTAGTCGAAGCCGGCCTTTCCGCGAAGCAAGGGAGTGCCTTCCTGTGCGCCGCTGGTCAAAAGCACCTCCGTCCCTGCCTCGGCCAGTCGGACACTGAGCGCCAGGTGCAGGAAGGCGTGGTCGGTGCGCTTGCCGCCGAACGCGCCGGCGAGCACGAGACTGGTCGCGCCGCGTTCGAGCGCGGCGGCGATAGCCAGTTCGCCGTCGGTCTTGTCCTTTTCTGCCGGAAACACCTGGCGGGCCACGGCGGCCAGCTCGTCCGGCAAGTCCGCCGGCACCGAATCGAAGTCGCCGACCCAGAGTTCCGGCGTCAGGTTCAGCGTCCGGGCATGGCTCATGCCGGCGTCGGCGGCGATGACACGGGAGCCTTCGACCTGGCGGTCGAGCAGCGGCGTGCGGATTAGATCGCCGCCAAGCAGGATGGTGAATTTGCTCATATGCGTGGCCCTTACCAGCCCTGCTTGCCAAACGGAAGGCCGCGTTCCAGATGCCCGGCAAACTTCCGCTTGCGCCGCAACCAGGCCGGGCCTATGTGTCGAAACGCTCTAACGGGGTGCTGGACGCGATCTTCGCGAACCAGCTGAGAGGCGACCATGCCAACCCGCTGAACCTGATCCGGTTTGTACCGGCGGAGGGATTAGACGTTTCGGACAGCCCGACGCCTCAATTCCTTTCAACGCGAACGAAGGAGGCGCCGATGCGCACGTTTTTATACACTCTAGTTTCGGCAGTGCTGCTTGCGGCGACTGTTCCCGCCGGCATCGGGCCGGCATCCGCGCAGGAAAAACTCACCGTCTATACCTATGAGAGCTTCACCGCCGACTGGGGTCCAGGCCCCGCGGTGAAGAAGGCCTTCGAGGCCGAATGCGGCTGTACTCTCGAATTCGTCGCGGTCGCCGACGGCGTCGCCCTGCTCAACCGCGTCAAGCTGGAAGGGGCCGCGACCAAGGCCGACATCGTGCTCGGCCTCGACACCAATCTGACTGCGGAAGCCAAGGCCACCGGCCTGTTTTCGCCGCATGGTGCCGTCATCGATGTCAATGTGCCGGGCGGCTGGAGCGACGATGTTTTCGTGCCGTTCGACTATGGCTATTTCGCCGTCGTCTACGACACCGAAAAGCTGAAGACGCCGCCGAAGAGCCTGAAGGAATTGGTCGAGGGCAATGCCGATGAGAAGATCGTCATCCAGGATCCGCGCACCTCGACGCCCGGTCTCGGCTTGTTGTTGTGGGTGAGGTCGGTTTATGGCGACAAGGCGCCGGAAGCCTGGGCCAAGCTTAGGGCAAAGGTGCTCACCGTGACGCCGGGCTGGAGCGAGGCCTATGGCCTGTTCACCAAGGGCGAGGCGCCGATGGTGCTGTCCTATACCACGTCGCCGGCCTATCACATGGTCGCCGAAAACACCGAACGCTATCAGGCGGCGTCCTTCGAGGAGGGCGCGTATCTGCAGATCGAGGTTGCCGGCATCACCACGTCAGGCGCGAAGAACCCATTGGCGAAACAGTTCCTGACTTTCATGACCGGACCGAAATTCCAGGATGTCATTCCCGAGACCAACTGGATGTTCCCGGCCGGCAAGACCGAGAAGCCGCTCAATCCGGCTTTCGACAAGCTCGTCAAGCCGACCAAGACTTTGCTTTTCAGCCCGGAAGAGGTCGCCGCCAATCGCAAGGCCTGGGTCGACGAATGGCTGTCGGTGATGAGCAAGTAGCTTGTGATTGAAAGATGATTACTCTACGGCGCCCGGGAACTCGACCTCAGCCATATTTTCTGCTTCGACGATCGTTGAACTAGGCAGGGCGGCATGCATACCGGATATCCTGCCGATCCCCGCGTCACCGCCGGCACCATCGCGCTTGCCGCTGTTGCGCTGCTGGTCGGCGGAGCGTTCGCCGGGCTCATCGTCGAAGGCGCCCGCGACCCGTCCGGCGCCGCGTCGACCTTCGATTCCTACCTCTTCCGGGTCGCCCGTTTCACGCTGTTGCAGGCTTTGCTGTCGACACTGCTTTCCGTCGTGCCGGCGCTGTTCGTTGCGCGGGCGCTGTCGCGGCATCCGCGCTTCTTTGGTCGCGGCCTGATCCTGCAGCTCTTCGCCGTGCCGCTTGCGCTGCCGGCCATCGTCGCCGCACTCGGCATTCTGGCTCTCTATGGCCGTGCCGGCTATTTCGCCGGCGTGCTCACCGCGATTGGCGGTCTGGGCTGGCCGGGCATATACGGCCTGTCCGGCATCCTCATCGCCCATGTCTTCTTCAATCTGCCGCTGGCCACGCGGCTGTTCCTTGAAGCGCTGACGACAGTGCCGGCCGACCAGTGGCGGTTGGCGAGCCAGCTCGGCATGGGCGCCAGACCCGCCTTCCGGCTGATTGAATGGCCGACGCTGCGTGCGGCGCTGCCGGGCGTCGCTGGGCTTGTCTTCATGCTCTGCATCACATCCTTTACCATCGTGCTCACGCTGGGCGGCGGGCCGCGTGCGACGACATTGGAGGTCGCCATCTACCAGGCACTGCGTTTCGATTTCGATCCTGCCCGCGCGGTGACGCTGACACTGCTGCAGATCGCGCTGACCTTCGTCGTTGTGCTGGCATTGATGCGGCTTGGCGCCAACATCGTCGGCGACGCCAACCTGCCGGTGGCACCGCGCCGCTATCTTTCGGCCGGCCCGGCCGAGACCGTGCTGAATACAGCATTGATCGCTCTCGCATTGCTGTTCGTCGCCGGGCCGATGGCTGCCATGGTGACGTCAGGCCTTGGCGCCGATCTCGGCCGGCTGGCGGGCGAGATCGCGGTGCGGCAGGCGACGCTGACCAGCGCCGTGCTCGCCCTGCTGGCGGCGCTGCTTTCAGTGGCGCTGTCGCTGTCGCTCGTCATGGCACGACGGGCGCTGGCCTTGAGGCGTCGCGTCGGCGCCAGGACGCTGCTCGAATACGCCACCGATACCGGCGCCGGCTTCGTCCTCGTCGTGCCGCCCATCGTCATCGGCGCCGGCTGGTTCCTGCTCCTGCGTGCTGTCAGCGACGTCTTTGCCATCGCCCCTGTCATGGTCGTCACCGTCAATGCGGTAATGGCGATGCCGTTTGCCATCCGCGCCATTCGCCCCGGCTATGATGCGGCGAGCGAACGCCACGAACGGCTCTGTTTGCTGCTTGGCATTTCGGGCTGGAACCGGTTCCGGCTGGTCGACTGGCCGTCGCTGCGGCGGCCGCTCGCCACCGGTTTCGCGTTCGCCATGGCTTTGTCGCTCGGCGATCTCGGCGTCATTGCCCTGTTCGGCAGCGACTCCCTGCAGACACTGCCTTACCTCTTGCTGGCGCGCATGGGCAGCTACCGCACGATGGACGCGGCAGGCCTGGCGTTGCTGCTCGGCCTGGTTTGTCTTGCGCTTGTCCTGGCCGCTGACTGGCTGGGGCAGGGAGAAAAATCATGATGCTCAACAGCGCGGAAAGCGGTACGGCCGTGCGGCTGGAAAAGGTCTCGTTCAGCTATCGCGAAGCGCCGTTTTTATTCGATGTCGAGTTCGCCGCCTCGAAGATCACCGCCATCATGGGGCCGAGCGGTTCGGGAAAATCGACGCTGCTCAATCTGGTGGCCGGCTTCGAGACGCCGCGATCGGGCCGCGTGCTGATCGGCGGCGCCGATGTCGGCGCCAAACCGCCGTCGGCGCGGCCAGTGTCGATGGTGTTCCAGGAAAACAATCTCTTTGCCCATCTTTCGGTCGAACGAAATGTCGGCCTTGGCCGCTCGCCGTCGCTCAGGCTGGCCGAGGGCGACCACGCTGCAATCGCCGGGGCGCTCAAGCGCGTCGGCCTTGCCGGCAAGCAACAGCGCCTGCCGCGCGAACTCTCCGGTGGCGAGCGGCAGCGCGTCGCGCTCGCCCGCGTCCTGGTGCGCGACCGGCCGGTGCTCTTGCTCGACGAACCGTTCGCCTCGCTCGGACCGGCCTTGCGCGACGACATGCTCGATCTGGTAGCCGGCGTCCATGCGGAGCGGCGCATGACGGTGCTGTTCGTCACGCATCAGCCGGAGGATGCCCACCGTATCGGCCAGGACATGGTGTTCCTGGACAATGGCACGGTTGCCGCAACCGGGACTGTCGCCGATTTTTTTACCAAGGCTGGACCGGAGGCCTTCCGACGCTATATCGGTGCAGGTCCGTTTGGCGCGGGATCACGAGATGTTGCCCGGAAGCGGACATAATTTACGGCCAAACCGGCTTCAGGCGATGTGGTGCTTGCTTGCCATGGTCAAAGTAGTGTGACTAGGTCCTCCGATACTGGTCCGGCATAGGTTGTGATTTGCCACTACGGTGTGCCATGCGTGCTCATGGCCGCGAAGGACGCTGTGGCAGTTGATTGTGCGCATGATCCTTTCTGAAAATCGATGCCCGATTTTCGGGGCCATGTGCTGAGACCCGAAAGGAAGCTGTTCTGCCGACCGGCACCGACAGAGTGAGAAGGAAACCGCTGGCGCGCTTCCTCGCGCTGGCCGGCTTTGCCATGGCGCTGGCAAGCTGCCAGATGTTCACGCCTCCGGACGTTCAGGAATCCGGCTTCCAACCTTCCAGCAAACCGATCACGGTCGACAATGTCGCCGCCAACAGCAAGCTCGCCGAAATGGCGAAGGCGCAGCATCCGCGCATCCTCGCCACCTATGGCGGCGAGTATTCCGATCCCAAGCTCGAGCGCATGGTCGCCAAGGTCGTCGGCAGCCTGACCGTGGTGTCGGCCAACCCGAGCCAGACCTACCGCATCACCATCCTCAATTCGCCCAACGTCAATGCTTTCGCGCTGCCGGGCGGCTATCTCTACATCACGCGCGGCCTGTTGGCGCTGGCCAACGATTCGGCCGAGCTCGCCGCGGTCATCGCGCATGAGATGGGCCACGTCACTGCAAACCACGGCTTGCAGCGCCAACAGCTCGAGGCTGAGGAGGGGTTTGCAACCAAGGTCGTCTCCGACGTGCTCGGCGACAGCCCGACCGCCAAGGCGGCACTGATCCGCGGCAAGCTGCGGCTTGCCCAGTTCTCGCGCAATCAGGAGCTTGAGGCCGATGGCATCGGCATCAAGTCGATCGGCGAGGCGGGCTTCGATCCCTTTGCCGCCGGCCGCTTCCTGCAGTCGATGTCAGCCTACACCGATTTCCGCTCGATCAGCGGCGCCACCGACGCCAGCCTCGACTTCCTGGCGACGCATCCCAACACGCCGCAGCGCATCGATCTGGCGCAGCGTCATGCCCGCCAGTTCGGCGCGCCCGGCGTCGGCACGCGCGACCGCGACGCCTTCCTCGCCGGCATAGACGGCCTGCTCTACGGCGACACGCCGGAGGAGGGCTATGTGCGTGGCGAAACCTTCCTGCATCCAGGGCTCGGCGTGTCGTTCTCGGTGCCCGACGGCTTCATCATCGACAACTCGGCCGCGGCGGTGACGGCAACCGGGCCAGGCGACATAGCGATTCGCTTCGACGGCGTTTCGATCGACAAGAGCCGCTCGCTGACCGACTACATCCGCAGCGGCTGGGTGGCCGGTCTCGACGAAAGCAGCGTGCGCCAGGAAACGATCAATGGCAACGACGCGGCGACGGCGCATGCCAGTGCCGAGGGCTGGCAGTTCGACATCGCGGTGATCCGCGCCGGTGGCCAGGTCTACCGGCTGCTGACGGCTGCCCCTTCCGCCAGCGCCTCGCTGGATGCCGTGGCGCGCTCGGTCAGCGGTTCCTTCCGTATCTTGAGCGCGGCCGAGAAAGCGGCGCTGAAGCCGCTGCATATCCGCGTTGTCACGGTGCGGCCCGGACAGACCATGGGTTCGCTCGCCGCGCAGATGGTCGGCGTCGAGCGCAAGCTCGATCTGTTCAGGGTGCTCAATGCGATGTCGCCCGGTGCAGCTGTTTCGGCCGGCGACAAGGTCAAGATCATCACCGACAAATAGGGTGTGTCGATATTCAGGTGATGCCGGCCTGCAACCGGCAGTTTCCTGCGCTTCCGGTGCTCACGTACTTTAAGTACGCTCCACTCCGGTTCTCGGAAACCACCGTTTTCGGCTCGGCCTAACCTGAATCTCAACACACCCTGATTAGGCGGCGGTCGCCAGAAACTCGGGGTTTTGCTTCACCAGCGCTATCTTGAGCTTTTCCATGGCGCGTGCCTCGATCTGGCGGACGCGTTCCTTGGAGATGCCGAGCGCCTCGCCGAGGGCTTCGAGCGTCGCGCCCTCGTCGCTCAGCCGGCGCTCCTCGATGATCCTGAGCTCGCGGGCATTGAGCGCGCCGAGCGCCGTTTTCAGCCAGACAGAACGGCGTTCGACATCGATCGTGTCGCCCACGACCTCGTCCGGCAAAGGATCGTCCGAAACCAGGAAATCCATTCGCTCGGTGGCGCCCGCATCGTCGGCGAGCGGCTGGTTGAGCGAGCTATCCGGTGCCGAAAGGCGGGAGTCCATCATCGCCACGTCAGCCTCGGAGACGCCGAGCGCGACCGACACCTCGCGATAGAGCGAGGTATTCGAGATCGGCTCGGCACCGTTCGCCAAGCGGGCGCGCAGGCGCCGCAAATTGAAGAACAACGCCTTTTGCGCCGAACTGGTGCCGCCACGCACGATCGACCAGTTGCGCAGGATATAGTCCTGCATCGAGGCGCGAATCCACCATGTCGCGTAGGTCGAAAACCGCACCTCGCGTTCCGGTTCGAAGCGGGCCGCCGCCTCCAGCAGGCCGACATGGCCTTCCTGGACCAGATCGCCGAGCGGCAGACCGTAGTGGCGGAATTTCGAGGCCATGGAAATGACCAGACGCATATGTGCCATGGCGATTTGGTGCAGCGCCTGCTGGTCGTTGTCTTCCTTCCAGCGCAGCGCGAGAAGATGCTCTTCGTCGCGCTCGAGATAGGGGGCTTTCATCGCCGCGCGGACCATGGTTCGCCCTGCCATATCTTCCATCATGCCACGCTCCCTGTTCCGGGCGTTGCGGTGCGATCGCTCGAACCCTAAGCTGGCATCGTGGTTGAATTGGCGACGCCGCGCCCTACAACAGCCAAGAACGTGCCACGCGGGTGAATGGTTCCGCCGCTGATGTCGCGTGGATTGCACTGCCGAAAGCTCGTTGCGGTGGTCGCTACGTGGTCGGTTGGCGCGGTTCGATGTGGTTTTGAGAATTGGATTTCGAAAGCGTCTCATTTTTGAAATCTGGTTCCTTATTTCGCCAGCCCGCATCTGTCAGTTTCCGGCGCTCACAAATGCGGCGTACGCCGGCCAATGACGGGATCACAGAAAAATGAAATGGCTCAATTCGCTTATCGTCGCCGCAATACTGCAGGTACTGGCCGTCACATCAGGCCATGCCGGCGCCAATCTCGAGCAGATCAAGCAGGCCGGTGTCTTCAAGGTCGGCACGGAGGGTACCTATGCCCCCTTCACCTATCATGATGCCTCGGGCGCATTGGTCGGCTTCGATGTCGAGATCGCCAAGGCGATCGCCGAGCGCCTCGGCGTCAAGGCCGAATTCCTCGAAGGCAAATGGGATGGGCTGATCGCCGGCCTCGACGCCAAGCGCTATGACGCCGTCATCAACCAGGTCGGTATCACCGAGGAGCGCAAGGCCAAGTATGATTTCTCCGATCCCTATATCGCGTCCAAGGCGGTGCTGATCGTGCGCGGCGACAATACCGACATCAAGAGCTTTGCCGACCTCAAGGGCAAGAAGGCGGCGCAGTCGCTGACCTCGAATTTCGGCAAGCTCGCCGAAGCGAACGGCGCCGAACTCGTCGGCACCGATGGTTTCGACCAGTCGATCCAGCTGCTTCTTACCGGCCGTGCCGACGCCACCATCAACGACAGCCTGTCCTTCCTCGATTTCAAGAAGCACAAGCCCGACGCCAATGTGAAGATCGCCGCGCAGGAAGAAAACGCCGACTATTCCGGCGTCCTCGTGCGCAAGGGCGATCCGGAACTGGTCGCCGCCATCAATCAGGCGCTGGCCGATATCAGGGCCGACGGCACCTACCAGAAGATCGCCGACACTTATTTCGGCCAGGACGTTTCGAAGTAAGCGCATTTCACGGAGCGGGCCGGTTGCCGGCCCGTATGGCAGGTATCGCGGCGAGCTGTCTTTGACGGCCGCCGCTTTTCGCGTGATATGGCGGCCGTATGATCGCGCTTCGATGCTGCCGGGGCGGTTTTGGGCGGCCATCTCGCAAGGAGGGTTTTCGTGCCGCACTGGCTGCAACTGATGCTGGACTCGTTGCCCACGCTGCTATGGGCCGCGCTGATCTTCACCGTGCCGCTAACGCTGCTGTCGTTCGCATTCGGTCTCTTCGTAGGACTGGTTGCGGCGCTCGTTCGGCTGTTCGGTCCGAAGCCGCTGGTCGCCGTGGTCCGCTTCTACGTCTGGATCTTCCGTGGCACGCCGCTTCTGGTGCAGCTCTTCCTGATCTTCTACGGCCTGCCCTCGGTCGGCATCCTGCTCGACGCTTTTTCAGCTGCGTTGATCGGCTTCACGCTCAACATCGGCGCCTATACGTCGGAGATCATCCGCGCCGTCATAGGCTCGGTGCCGAAGGGGCAGTGGGAAGCGGCCTATTCGATCGGCATGACCTGGAGCCAGGCGATGCGGCGCACGATTCTTCCACAAGCAGGCCGCGTCGCGGTGCCGCCGCTGTCAAACACCTTCATCTCGCTGGTCAAGGATACATCGCTGGCCGCCGCCATCACCGTGCCGGAGATGTTCCAGGCGGCGCAGCGCATCGTCGCCACCACCTATGAGCCGCTGATCCTCTATGTCGAGGCGGCGGCTCTCTATCTGGCGCTGAGCTCGGTGCTGTCGGCGTTGCAGACGCGCTTGGAAAAGCGGCTCAGCCGCTATGGCGGCTTCCTGGAGGCGCGCTCATGATCGGTCTTACCGACATCGAGAAGCGCTTCGGCGACAACCTAGTGCTGAAGGGCGTGACGGTCACCATCGAGGAAGGCAGCGTCACCGCCCTTGTCGGTCCCTCGGGCGGCGGAAAAAGCACGCTTCTGCGCTGCATCAACCTGCTCGAGATCCCGACTTCGGGCACGGTGCGCATCGGCGACGACGCGCTCGAATTCCATCCCGGCGGCAAGGTTTCCGGCACGGCCATCCAGCGCCTGCGGCTGCAGACCGGCATGGTGTTCCAGAATTTCCAGCTGTTTCCGCACCGCACGGCAATCGAAAATGTCATGGAGGGGCTGGTGACGGTGCTGAAATGGCCGGTCGAGCGAGCGCGCGAGCGGGCGCTCGCTCTGCTCGAAAAGGTCGGCATGGCGCACAAGGCCGATGCCTGGCCGGCGACCCTGTCAGGCGGCCAGCAGCAACGCGTGGCGATTGCCCGGGCGCTGGCGCCATCGCCGAAAGTGCTGCTGTGCGACGAGCCGACCTCGGCGCTCGATCCGGAACTGGCTCAGGAGGTGGTCGACGTGCTCAGCCAGCTCGCTCGTGAGGGCACCACCATGGTGATGGCGACGCATGATTTGCGCCTCGCTTCGAAGATCGCGCAGGAAGTGGTGTTCCTCGACGCCGGCGCCATCGTCGAGAAAGGCCCCGCCGCTGTTTTGTTCAGCAATCCGGAGCGGCAGCGAACCAAGCGGTTCATCGCGACGCTGAAGCAGGAAGCGGAGAAGGAAGGCGGCGGCGAAGGTTAATGCATGTCGCCCAAAAGTGCGCAGCGGTTTTGGGATAACGACATGCATAAAAAGAGAAACCCGGCGCGAGGCCGGGTTTTTCCAAATTCGAAGGCGAGAAGCGCTCAGGCTGCTTCTTCCTGCTCGGCTTCTTCGTTGTCGGCCTTGGCGCCGCGCTTCGGACCCTTGTTGAGATTCACCTCGATGAGGCGCACCGCTTCGGTTTCCGACATGCGGTTGACGGCCGCGATCTCGCGCGCCATGCGGTCGAGTGCCGCCTCATAAAGCTGGCGCTCGGAATAGGACTGCTCCGGCTGGTTGTCGGCGCGGTAGAGGTCGCGCACCACTTCGGAGATCGAGATCAGGTCGCCGGAATTGATCTTCGCATCATATTCCTGGGCGCGGCGCGACCACATGGTGCGCTTGACGCGGGCGCGGCCCTGCACGACCTTCAGCGCGCGATCGACATAATCCTCTTCCGACAGCTTACGCATGCCGATGGAGGTCGCCTTGGCAACCGGCACTTTCAGACGCATCTTGTCCTTCTGGAAGTCGATGACGAACAGTTCCAGCTTGTGGCCCGCAACTTCCTGCTCGTCGATCGAGACGATCTGGCCGACGCCGTGCGCCGGATAGACGATGTACTCGCCGGTCTTAAAACCGTGACGCGCTGCGCTGGACTTCTTCTGCGGGGTGATTGTTGCCATTACGCCATGAACTCCTTGGTGTGGTACCGGCATTCTGCCGGCCGAACTCGCGCGATCGGGTAACCGATCGTTAGCCGCACAACTACGAACCCACCGGAAAAGCCGAGGCCGGCAAACCGCATAATTGCGACCGCCTGCCCCAGATCACTCTGGTCCGGATTGAGAAATTCACCTTTCAGTGATTTGGGGCGTTTGCGCCATAAATCGACGTTGTGTCACCGGCATGTTTGGTTGATGTAGCACAAAAAGTCGGAAGAATCAAGGTTTTGCTGCACGCGCGAAGGCCATGTGCCATCGCCGCCTGTCGCGGCAGTTAATGTACCATGCCTTTTAGGCGGCGTTATGCTGGCTGAATCAGCGGTCTTGTCAGTCGCCCTCGCCGGGCTCGGGGGAGAAATATTTCTCGAACTTGCCGGCCTCGCCATCGAAGGATTTGGCGTCGGCCGGAGGCTCCTTCTTGGCGGTGATGTTGGGCCATTTATCAGCGTATTCGGTGTTGATCTGCAGCCATTTGTCGAGACCCGGCTCGGTGTCGGGCTTGATCGCGTCTGCCGGGCATTCCGGTTCGCAGACGCCGCAGTCGATGCATTCGTCGGGATGGATGACGAGCATGTTCTCGCCTTCGTAGAAACAGTCGACCGGACAGACCTCGATGCAGTCCATGTATTTGCATTTTATGCAATTGTCGGTCACGACATAGGTCATCGGTCGGCTCCGGGACGTCCCGTTTTTGTTAGGCTTTTTTGGTGAGGTAACGTCTTTGCCCGCCGCTTGCAAGGGCAGCCATTGCGCGCGATACCGGTGTTTCCGGAATGGAATTCCAGAAGGGCGATCCGGCGAAACCCGGTTATGCGTCAGTCGTCGCCGAACAACCGGTCGGTCTCCCGGCGTTCCTTCTTGGTCGGGCGGCCGCTGCCGGCATCGCGTAGCGCGGGAATCGCATCGGCAACGGCCTCGCCCTTCGGCGCGGGCGGCGGCGACATATCCTCGTAGAGCATGCGCGCTTCTTCGGCAGGGCCGCGCCGGCTTCCCGTGCGGAGCACCTTCCAGACGAAGATGCGCCGCTCGAGAGTGATGGTCAGGACGTCGCCGGCCCGGACCAGATCGGAGGCCTGCGCTGCTTTGTCGCGATTGATGCGGACGCGTCCGGCCACCACCAGCTTCGCTGCCAGCGAGCGCGATTTCACCGCACGCGAAAAGAACAGCCATTTATCGATGCGCTGGCGGCCTTCGGCGACCATCGGAGCGAGCGAACTTACTTCTTCAGCTGGTCGCGCAACGCGGCGAGCTTGGCGAATGGAGAATCCGGGTCGAAGCGCACGGGACGCTCCTCGCGAGGCTTAGGCTGGAACGCGGGCTTTCCACCTGGTGCGCCACCCTTGCCGTCCTGCCTGCCGCCCTTCCAGTCCGGCCGGCTTTCGCGACGATCGGGACGCTCGCCCTGCGGCTTGCCGTCGCGCCGTTCCCCTGCCTCACCCTGAGGCTTGGGCTTGAACTTGCTGCGGTCGAAGCGCGGCTTGCCGGCGCCGTCGCCGTCGCGGCGTCCTTGATGGGGGGGCCGGCTGCCTGGAGCGCCGGCCGGTTGTCCGCCGGTGGCATCTGCCGGTGCGTCGCCACGGCCATCGCGGGCGGCTTGCCCGTTGCGCGGGCGATTGTCCCTGTCACGGGGCCGGCTGTCGTGGTGGCGGTGGCGCGGACGCTGGTCGAAGCGGCCCTGCCGCCACAACAGGATGGGTTTTGGTTCTTCGGCCTCTTTCTCGGCCTCTGGAGCAGCCTCGCCGGTGGCGGCTGCCGCCGCCGCGGCAGGTTCGGCCGACACGGCTTCCGTTGCGGGCGAGGCTTCGAAAGCCGGCTCCGCCGGTGCGACCGCAATCTCGGCGGTTTCGGGTGCTGCCTCTGGAGCTGCGGCTTCGGCTGCAGGCAGCCCCTCTACCGTGAGCTCAGCCGGAGTTTCCACCTGAGCTTCTGCGACAGGTTCCGCTTCGGTGGTGGTTTCCGCGGGCGCTTCGGCTGTGGCCTCTGCCACTGCATCCGGCTCCGAACTCTCGGCCGGCGCCTCGGCGGCTGCGTCCGCAACCGCGGCGTCCGCTGCCTTGGCCTGCTCGGCTCGCGCAGCTTCTTCCGCCTCCTGCTTGGCCGCGGCGGCTTCACGCGCGGCATTGTCCTGTGCCTCGAGCCGCGCCCTCACCTCGACTGCCGGCTTCGGCTCCGCTCGGTAGCCGAGGCCTTTCAAAATCTCTTCCATGTCGTCGGCCGTAGCGCCGAGGATCGACATCATCGGCGGCGTCACCATGAAAGACTGACCGTCATAGGCGCCGTCGGGCCGCTGACCGAGGCCCGGCTTCCAGTTGGTTGCGGGCCGGATCAGGTCGGCCAACCGTTCAAGGATGTCGACGCGCACCGCGCGACGGCCGAGATTGCGGTAGCCGGCCAGTTTGTAGAAGGCCTTGTCGAACGTGGGATCGATGACCACCGAGGTGCGGCCGGAGGCCAGCGCGTGGACCACATCGCCAAAGCCGGGCTTGTCCTTGCCGTCGTTCTGCAGCGCCCACAACAGCGTCACCAGTCCGGCCGGGGCCGGCTTGATCAGCGCGGGCGCGAAGACGTGGTAGGCGCCGAAGCGCACGCCGAGCCGGCGAAGGGCGGCGCGGCCTTCCTGGTCGAGCGACTTCATCTCCTGGGCGATGTCGCGGCGGTTGATGAGGCCGAAATGCTCGACGAGCTGGAAGGCAATGCCGCGGCCGATGCCGGTGATCTGCTCGGCGTTCTTGAGGTCGACCAGCGGCTTCAGCAAGGACTCGATCTGGAAATTGACGAAGCGCTCGGCGCGCGCCGCGACCTTGTCGCGGGCTGGTCCGGTGAGCTGCTCGTCGGCCAGCAGCACAAGGCGCGGCTTCAACGGCTCGTCGCCTGCGACCAGCGTGCCGATCGGCGCGCCGATCCAGCGCAGCGTGCCGTCGGAGCCGAGCGCGATGTCGCCATTGGCCGAGGCGCCGAAGCGTTCGGCCCGCGCCTCGAATTCGGCTGCAAGCGCCTTCTGGGCTGCTGTGCGCACTGCCTTGGCGTCCTCGCCGCCGGCGCTCTGGTCGGCGGTGAAGCGGAACCCTTGCAACTCGCCGACATGATGGCCTTCGACGAGGACAGTTCCGGTTGGGCTAATTTCGGCTTCAGGCATGGTATTTTCTCTAAGGCGCCGCATGAGGACGGAAGTCCTGCGGTCTACGAAGCGTTTCGTCAACCGCTCATGCAGCGCATCCGACAATCTGTCTTCGATTTCGCGCGTCTTTTCCTGCCAGTGTGCCTGATCGGCCAGCCAGCCGGGCCGGTTGGAGACGAATGTCCAGGTGCGGATCTGGGCGATCCGGTGCGACAGCGTGTCGATGTCGCCCTCGGTGGTGTCGGCACGGCGCACCTGCTCGGCCATGTAATTCTCGTCGACATGGCCATGCCTGGCAAGGTCCATGTAGATCGAGGCGATCAGGTCGGCATGCTGGGCAGGCGCGATCTTCCTGTAGTCGGGAAGGGCGCAGGCCTCCCACAACAGCGCCACGCGCTTGGCGTTGGTGGCCAAGGCCCGGATATCCTCGTCGCGGGACAAATGCTCGAGCGCCTGCGCATCCACAGCCGGTAGCGCACGCGTCAGGCCTTCGACCGGCGCGTTGGTCTCGGTGGAGCGCTTCAGCGCATCGAGGCTGGCGAAATCGAAATGCGCGGTGCGCCATTGCAGCACTTTCACCGGGTCGAACTCATGCCCTTCGATCTTCTTGACCAGATCTTCGTCGAGCGGATCGACCTGGCCGGTGACGCCGAAAGTGCCGTCGCGCAAGTGCCGGCCGGCGCGGCCGGCGATCTGGCCGAGCTCGGCCGCCGTCAGGTTGCGATACTGGTAGCCATCGAATTTACGGTTTTGAGCGAAGGCGACATGATCGAGATCGAGGTTCAGGCCCATGCCGATCGCATCGGTGGCGACCAGGTAATCGACATCACCCGATTGGAACAGCTCCACCTGCGCGTTGCGAGTGCGGGGTGATAGCGCGCCGAGCACGACGGCCGCACCCCCTTGCTGGCGGCGGATCAGTTCGGCAATCGCATAGACCTCGTCGGCGGAAAAGGCGACGATCGCCGTGCGTCGCGGCAGGCGGGTCAGCTTCTTCGAGCCGGCATAGGCGAGATGCGACAGCCGTGGCCGGGTCACCACCGACACGCCCTTCAGCAGACGCTGGAGGATGCCGTGCATGGTGGCTGCGCCGAGCAGCAATGTCTCCTGGCGGCCGCGCAGATGCAGGATACGGTCGGTGAAGATGTGGCCGCGCTCGAGATCGCCGGCCAGCTGCACCTCGTCGATGGCGACGAAGGCGGCGTTGGTCTCGCGCGGCATGGCTTCGACGGTACAGACCGAATATCTGGCACCGTCGGGCTGGATCTTCTCCTCGCCGGTGATGAGCGCCACCTTGTGAGCGCCGACCTTCTCGCAGACGCGTGAATAAACCTCGCGGGCGAGCAACCTGAGCGGCAGGCCGATGATGCCGCTTTCATGCGCCACCATGCGCTCGATGGCGAGATGGGTCTTACCGGTGTTGGTCGGCCCGAGCACGGCAGTCACGTCGCGGCCCGAGAGGATCAGCGGCTCAATATGTTTCGGCGGGATGTTCATCGACCTGGAAATCAGGCTCTCTTCTTCGCGTTGTCGGGAGCGCGCCCCGTGGCGGCGCGTGTGACAGCCGACACATAGGGATTTCGAGTGCGAAGCGAAAGCGGAATGTTCCGACTGCAGCTCGAAGGCTCTCGTCTGGTGTTGTCAACCGGTCCTGATTAACAGTTGGAACGAGTCTGGAACGAATCAGCTACGAATCGCTGACTCTTGCTGATTCAGGTTTTGTTCACGGCTACATCTGGACTTTTTGCCGACGAGTCTCACCACATGCTGAATCGCCGAACTGGCCCGATTCATGCAGGGCGGACGTCCTCCTTAACAGTTGCAGGTGAACGATCGGCGCAGGCGGGCGGGCATCACCCAACATTATGAAATTATTGATCTTTCCTAACGCGCCATTACGGTTTGAGGATGTTTTCAGCCTTTGTCGTTAACCTTCCGGTCAAAGCCGGAACGAAACGGCGACGAATCAGCGCTGGCGGGTGTTTCCCGGTTTGTTCACCCCAATATGTTGTGTCGTGAACAGGTTTTCCACCTGTTATCAACAGGCGAAGAACAGGGTTTTGCACAGGCTGTGCGGCCGCCGTTAACTTTTGCGTGCCGCTTCGGCACAAATCGGTGTCACGTCCGTCGGTCGGCGCAGTCGCGCACGAGGACCAGACTCCGGGTTCAAGAAATGTCCTCTCCCACGGCATAGCGCTGCAAAGTAGGGCCGACGTTCTGAATGATTTCATCGTGGGACAGGGCGACGACGGGCGGAAGCCGCAGCAGGTATCGGCACATCGCCAAACCCAGCAACTGGCTCGAAACGAGCCCGGCACGTCGACCCGCGTCGGCGGGATCAGCGACCGCCGCAACCACCGGCCTGACCTGGTTGCCAAATACGTCACGCAGCTTTTCGGCGGCGAATTCGTTCGACGTCGCCGAACGCAGCAGAATTGCCATGCCAGGACCGCTGGCCGCGCCCTCCCAGATTTCGAGAAAACGCCTGATCAGCGTTTCACCGATGGTGTTTCGGTCGATCACCCGAAGTGCCGGCAATTGCAGGTCGACGACCGCCGCCCTGGCGAACAGCTCGTCCTTGCTGCGGAAATAGCGGATCACCATGGCCGGATCGATCGAGGCATGCGCCGCGACGTCGCGGATGGAGGCGCCGTCATAGCCGCGCTCGGCGAACAGGAGCCTCGCGGCCTCGAGGATTTGGGCGCGCGTGCGGTCCGACTTGCTGGGTTTCTTCGGCTGGTTCTCGGTCATGAAAATTCATATGCCAACGGCCGTTGACAAATGCAATAGCTTCGACTAGAAAGTCAACGATCGTTGACAAATGGAGAGAAAAAATGTTGCCCGATACAACGGAAGTCCTGATCATTGGCGCCGGCCCGACCGGCATGGCGCTGTCCATCGTGCTGCACCAGGCCGGTGTCGATCATGTTCTGATCGACAGGCTGGCGCAGGGCCTTCAGACCTCGCGGGCTGGCGTCATCCACTCGCAGACGCTGGAAACGCTGGAGCCTCTCGGCGTCACGCAGCGGCTGAGCGAACTTGCCCTGAAGCTGCAGAATTTCGCCATCCGCGACCGCAATCGGGCGCTGCTCACGCTTGATTTCGGCAAGCTTCCGTCAAGGCATCCCTATTTGATGATGCTGCCTCAGAACCTGACCGAGCAGGTGTTCGCCGAACGGATCGCAGCCCTGGGCGGTGTGATTCACCGCATGGTCGAGGCCAAGGCGGTCGTTCAGGATGCTGACGGCGCGCGCGTGACGGTGGTCGAGAACGGCCGCGAGAAACTGATATCGGCACGCTATGTCGTTGGTGCCGACGGCATGCAAAGCCTGGTGCGCAGGTCGACCGGCATCGAGTTCGACGGCGCGGCCTATGACGCTTCGTTCGTACTCGCCGATGTTCGTCTCGACTGGCCGGTTGGGCCGACAGAAGTGTCGCTGTTCTTTGCACCGGCCGGGCTGGTGGTGGTGGCGCCGCTTCCGGACGGATCGTACCGGGTCGTCGCGACAATGGAGGACGCACCGGAAAAGCCCGAGATCGCCGACATCCAGGCGCTGCTCGACAGCCGCGGACCGACCAAGAAAAGAACCCGGGTGCTCGACCTGTCGTGGAGCTCGCGTTTTCGTGTGCATCACCGCCTGGTCCGCTCGTACCGCAAGGACCGATTGTTCCTCATGGGTGATGCCGCGCACGTGCACAGCCCGGCGGGAGGGCAAGGCATGAACACCGGCATCATCGACGCGGTTGTGCTTGGCCAGTTGCTTGGCGACGTGATGAACGGCGTGCGCCCGGAAGCCGAGCTCGACCTCTACGAAACGCTGCGCCGCCCGGCGGCCCAAGAGGTGCTTGAACTGGCGGGCACGATGACCGACATGGCGCTTACCCGCAATTCGGTGAAGCGGTTCGTCCGCAATCTCGTGCTTTCGGTGCTGAATCTCAATCCATTCCTGAAGCTTCGTATCGCATTGAAACTGTCAGGCCTCAGCCGGGCGCCGCTTGCCCGCCTGCCGGCACCTTCGCGCGAGCCGATCGCCCGGGCCAAGCCTGCAGCCGAACCAGGGCTGAAGCTTGTTGCCTGACAGCCGCGATTGTGCGGATCCCAGCCCTCGGTCTTGGCCGGGTGGGCGTTGGGCCCGGTACATCAGTTACCGGCGAGAGCCGACGCCTCAGGTGATGTACTGGCCGCCATTGGCGGAGATGGTCGAGCCAGTGATGAAACCGGCATCGTCGGAAGCGAGGAAGACGACGCAACGTGCGATCTCTTCCGGCTCGCCGAGGCGGCCGACCGGGATCTGCGGGATGACGCGCTCGTTGAGCACCTTCTCGTCCATCGCCCTGACCATCTCGGTAGCGATATAGCCGGGGCAGATGACATTGACGGTGATGCCGGCCCGCGCTCCTTCCTGGGCGAGCGCCTTGGTGAAGCCGATGTCGCCGGCCTTCGACGCCGAATAATTGACCTGGCCGGTCTGGCCCTTCTGGCCATTGATGGAGGAGATGGTGATGACGCGGCCGAACTTGCGGTCGCGCATGCCGCCCCACAGCGGGTGCGTCATGTTGAAGACGCCGGAAAGATTGGTGTCGACGACCTCTTTCCATTGCTCGCGCGTCATCTTGTGGAACATGGCGTCGCGGGTGATGCCGGCATTGTTGACCAGAACGGAAACCGGGCCGAGATCGGCCTCGATCTGCTTGATGCCAGCGGCGCAGGCATCGTAGTCGGCCACCGACCATTTGTAGACCGGAATGCCGGTCTCTGCCTTGAATTTCTGCGCCGCTTCGTCATTGCCGGCGTAGTTCGCGGCAACCTTGTAGCCGGCGGTTTTCAGGCCGATCGAAATCGCGGCGCCAATACCGCGCGACCCGCCGGTGACGAGTGCTACTTTTGTCATGGTGTCCTCCCTTTTTAATTCGTGAGTGGCGGGCGCTGAACGCTCTAACGGCGATTGAGCCCCGTTCGCCACTGACTATTTCATGGCTTGGCTGGCGCATGAACCCCGAAAATCGAAATCGATTTTCGAAAAGGATCATGCGCAAGGTCAAATGCTACAGCGTCCTTTGCGCGCCCCAAGGGACGCCCGGCGCTGTAGTCTGTCTTCATAGCGCTTCCACGCACATGGCGACACCCATGCCGCCGCCGATGCACAGCGTGGCGAGGCCCTTCTTGGCGCCGCGGCGGCGCATCTCGTAAACCAGCGTGTTGAAGATGCGGGCACCTGAGGCGCCGATCGGATGGCCGATGGCGATGGCGCCGCCATTGACATTGACGATGGACGGATCCCAGCCCATGTCCTTGTTGACGGCGCAGGCCTGCGCGGCGAAGGCCTCGTTGGCCTCGACCAGGTCGAGATCGCCGACCGACCAGCCGGCCTTGGCCAGCGCCTTGCGCGAGGCGGGAATAGGCCCGGTGCCCATGATCTGCGGATCGACACCCGCCGTCGCCCAGGACACGATGCGCGCCAGCGGCGTGATGCCGCGCTTTGCGGCTTCCGCCTCGGTCATCAGCAGCACAGCGGCGGCGCCGTCATTGATGCCGGAGGCATTGGCGGCGGTCACCGTGCCGTCCTTGTCGAAGGCCGGTCTTAGCTTGGTCATGGCGTCGATCGTCGCGCCGTGGCGGATATATTCGTCCTGGTCGACTGTCGTGTCGCCTTTCTTGCCCTTGACGATGAAAGCCACGATCTCGTCTTTGAATTTGCCGGCCTTCTGTGCGGCCTCTGCCTTGTTCTGGGAGGCCAATGCGAGCCCGTCCTGGTCCTCGCGGGTAATCTGGAACTGGCGAGCGACGTTTTCGGCGGTGTTGCCCATGTGATAGCCATTGAAGGCATCCCAAAGCCCGTCCTTGATCATGGTGTCGATCATCTTGTAGTCGCCCATCTTGACGCCGGCACGCAGGTGTTGAGCGTGCGGGGCCAGCGACATCGATTCCTGCCCGCCGGCGACGATCACCTTGGCGTCGCCGGCGGCGATCTGCTGCATGCCGAGAGCAATAGCGCGCAGACCTGAGCCGCAAACCTGATTGAGGCCCCAGGCCGTGGTTTCCTTTGGCAGGCCGGCATTGATAGATGCCTGGCGGGCGGGGTTCTGGCCCTGAGCCGCGGTCAGCACCTGGCCGAGGATGACCTCGTCGACCTCCGCCGGCTCGACACCGGCACGGGACAGCAGTTCCTTGATGACCACGGCACCAAGCTCATGCGCCGGGGTGGCGGCAAAGGCGCCGTTGAAGGACCCGACGGGCGTGCGCGCCGCACTGGCGACAACGATAGCAGCGGACATGTTCTTCTCCAGACTTCGAGGTATCGAGTTTTGGTATCGTCAGGGCTTTTCTTGCCCTTTCAATGATCCAAGTCAAACCTGAAATGAGCATGACGGCCATGCGTCGCAAGCAGGTCGCTCGCGATCGTGGAAACAGTCTGGCGCATTGCTGCGCAGCATATTTGGGCCGCCATGCAGCATTAATTTATCCCGCACTGCACAAACCGCTTGGAATTGTGACGCTTTTGCGCATATCCTTGAAAAGGCGCAATCGTTACCGGCAGCTTACTCAAATGCGCCGGTGTCCTGGGAGGATGCTGATGGCCGCGAAAGACGAACCGATTATCATCAAGAAATATGCCAATCGCCGCCTCTACAACACCGGCACCAGCACTTATGTGACGCTTGAGGACCTTGCCGAAATGGTCAAGAAGGGCGAGGAGTTCACCGTCCAGGACGCCAAGACCGGCGACGACATCACCCATCCGGTGCTGACCCAGATCATCTTCGAACTGGAGAACAAGGAAGGGCAGAACATGCTGCCAATTCCATTCCTGCGCCAGTTGATCGCCTTCTACGGCGACCAGATGCAGATGATCGTGCCGAGCTTCCTCGAACAATCGATGATCGCCTTCTCAAAGGAACAGGAACGCTTCCGCGAGCAGATGAAGGGTGCGTTGGGCAAGTCGCCGCTGGACATGATGAAGATCGCCACGCCGATCAAAGCGCTGGAAGAGCAGACGCGCCGCAATATGGAGATGTTCCAGAACGCCATGCGCCTGTTCACGCCCTTCCCACCCGCAGGCTTGAATGGCTCTTCCGCAGCGCCGGCGGAGCCGCCCAGGAAAGAAACGTCGGAAAAACCTGACGACCTTCAGGAGTTGAAGGAACAGATCGCCGCCATGCAGCGCAAGCTCGACACCATGTCGTGATCGCCGGCCGGACCGAACCCGGCCGAAATCTCTCATCAGTAGACCGTGTCAGAAAATCTCCGCCTCGAATGAGGCTGAGGGACTCCGGCCACGCTAAAGCGCGTCGCGTTTGATCGGCCTCATGCGACGCATTTTAGGTTGTTGCTTTATGCATGTCGTTATCGCAAAACCGCTGCACACTTTTGCGCGACATGCATTATTTCGTCGTCACCGTCACCAGAGCGGTAACGGGTTTGCCGTCCACAAGAATGGGCTTGTGATGATCATCGGCAAGTAGCACGCCGATCACGTGCTTGCCGGCGGCATCCGGACAATGGCCGAAACGAGCCTTGATAAGATCGCCGCCAAAGTCGCTGTTCATGCTGTTGTACGGCTTGCCGGGGATGTTGCAGGTATCTCCGGTGGGATCGATCTTCATATGCACGTGGCCGCATTGGCCGACGCCGTCGCATTCACCCGCTGGCAGCAGCGTGAAGTTGCTCCTGACGATGACGCCTATCGCCTTCTCGGGATCGTTGCCGAGTTCGATGACCGAACCGGCCACCGGCCAGACGATTTCCAGGGTTGGCCGATCTTCGGCCTGGGCAGACCCGAGCGACAATAAAGAGAAAGCGAGGACAGTCGTTGCGATGATGCGAAGCATGGTAACCTCCGTTGACGTTGTAATCACTGATTACATAGGAATCGCTCGGGCGCAAGAAAATAATCGGTGATTACATTTCGGCCTCGTGCTATTGGGCAGGCATGACCAACCCAACGGATTCCGGCGAAGCCGCCAACCCCAAGCGCTATCATCACGGCAATCTGGTTGAGGCCTTGATCGCTGCTACCGTGGAGATCATCGAAGAGCGCGGAGCAGAGCATGTCTCCGTGCGTGAGGCTGCAAAACGTGCCGGCGTCTCGCCCGGCGCGCCATTCCGGCATTTTCGGTCGAAAACAGCACTGCTGACCGCTGTCGCCGAACAGGCCATGAACCGGCTGACCGAAGCCGTTGCCGATGCACAGTCCAAAGTCGACAGCGCAGATCCCATCGTGGCCTTCGAAGCGATCGGACAAGGCTATCTGGAATGGGCGATCAGCAATCCGACGCATTTCCAGATCATAAGTTCTCGAACGCTGATTGATTTCGACGCGTCGGATAGTCTTCGTGATCAGAATGAAGCCGTTCGCCGAAAGATGATCGACCTGCTGACCCAAGCGCTACAAGAAGGTCGGCTTGCTCCGGACACCGACTTTGACCATCTGGTGCTTGCCGCGCGCGCATTTGTCTACGGGTTGGCGCGCATGGCGATCGATGGTCATTTTCCGGAGTGGCATCCGTCCGAGCCGCCATCGCTCGCCGCGCGCAGAGCTCTCCATCTTTTCATGAGCCGGATTTCATCCAAAACGCAATCTCAGGAGCACCCCGAAGTGGCTACCCGGGATCGCTGACAAACTGTTTTCACACGGTCTGTCAGGGCACAACTTCGAGTGAGGGTGTCCTCATTCATGACAAAAATTTCATGTCATCGCCAATCCGCGCCGCTGTTCTTGCGCCGCACGAGACATATATGCTGCACTGCAATATGCTTCCGTTAGCACCGTACTGAAGGATTTCGCCTTGCCCAGCAGAAAAACCGCCATCATCACCGGTTCCACCTCGGGCATCGGCCTGGCCATCGCCCATGCGCTCGCGGCCGACGGCTGCAATGTCGTCGTCAATTCCTTTTCCGACACTGCCGACGATCAGGCCATCACCGATGCGATCGCCAAACATCACGGCGTGAAGACCGTCTATATCAAGGCAGACATGTCGAAGCCGGCCGAATGCCGGGCTTTGATCGAGAAAGCAGCCGAGACGTTCGGCTCGGTCGACATCCTGGTCAACAATGCCGGCATCCAGCATGTCGCGCCGGTGGAAGAATTTCCCATCGAGAAATGGGACGCGATCATTGCCATCAATTTGTCGTCGGCCTTCCACACCATCGCTGCCGCGATCCCGCTGATGAAACAAGCCGGCGGCGGCAGGATCGTCAACATCGCCTCGGCCCACGGGCTGGTCGCCTCGCCGTTCAAATCGGCTTATGTCTCGGCCAAGCACGGCATCATGGGGCTGACCAAGACGGTCGCTTTGGAACTGGCGCGCGACAAGATCACCTGCAACGCCATCTGCCCCGGCTATGTGCTGACGCCGCTGGTCGAGGCGCAGATCCCCGACCAGATGAAGGCGAACAAGATGGACCGCGACACTGTGGTCCGCGAGGTCATGCTCGAAAAGCAGCCGACCAAGGAATTCGTCACGGTCGAGCAGGTTGCGGCTGCCGCGGTGTTCCTGTGTTCGGATGCGGCAGCGCAGATCAACGGCACGCATGTTTCGGTCGACGGCGGCTGGACCGCCCAGTGAATTTGAGCGTGCGAACAAATCTGGCCGACAAATCAAGGGCAACGCCATGACGACGAACGGCAAGGTGGAGGAGCCCAAGAAGATCAACGTCGCGCTGCAGGGTGGCGGCTCGCACGGCGCCTTCTCCTGGGGGGTGCTCGACCAGTTGCTGGAGGACGGGCGGCTCGACATCGCGGCGGTTTCGGGCACCAGCGCCGGCGCCATGAACGCGGTGGCGCTGGCCGACGGGTTCGTCCGCGGCGGCGTCGAGGGCGCGCGGCAGAAGCTCGACGATTTCTGGCGCGCGGTGGCGCGGAAGGGCCGGTTCAGCCCGGTGCAGCGCATGCCGTGGGACGTGGCCTGGGGCAATTGGTCGATCGAGAACACGCCGGGCTATCTCTTCTTCGACACCATGTCGCGGGTGTTTTCGCCGTATGTCGCCAACCCGCTCGGCCTCAATCCGCTGCGCGACGTGATTGAAAAGGAGATCGATTTCGGCAATGTGCGCGCCTGCAAGTCGATGGAACTGTTCATCTCCGCGACCAATGTCGAGACCGGGCAGTTGCGCGTCTTTTCCGATGGCGAGATCGACCTCGACACGGTGATGGCGTCGGCTTGCCTGCCGCAGCTGTTCCGCGCCGTCGAGATCAAGGGGGTGCCCTACTGGGATGGCGGCTATGGCGGCAATCCGGCGCTGTTCCCGTTCTTCAAGACGACTGCCACCGAGGACGTGCTTTTGGTGCAGATCAATCCGGTGGTCCGCGAGGGGACGCCGAAGAGCGCCAACGAAATCCAGAATCGCATCGACGAGATCACCTTCAACGCCGGACTCTTGCGCGAATTCCGCTCGATCGCCTTCATCAAGGAGCTGATTGCAGCCGGCCGGCTGCCGCATGGCGAATACCGCGACATCCGCATGCACCGCATCGATGCCGACGAGGCGTTCAAGGACCTGTCGGCATCGTCCAAGGTCAATGCCGAATGGGCGTTCCTGACCTATCTGCGCGACCTTGGCCGCACCGCCGCCAGCGACTGGCTGGAGGAGAATTACGACGCCGTCGGCAAGCGGCCGACGCTTGATCTCTCAGGCGAACTCGATGACGGCTTCAAGCCGGTGCGTGGTCCGGCACCAGGGCGGCGGGTCAAGGAGTTCCTCGCGGCACGCAAGAAGCCCGAAGCAGCGCGTCGCCGAGCCTGAGGCGTTTTGAATTGTCAGCTTTTTTGCAAGGCTAGATCGATCACCTTGATCAGCGCGGCCGCGGCCCGCCGCTGCTCGTCCGGATCGCTGATGCGCATCTTCATGCCTTCCAGCCCGTCGAGCAGCATGTCGGCCAGCAATTTTGCCGACAAGCCCTTGGCGGTGAGATCGACGCCATTGCGTCCGGCCTCGCTCTGGATCGCTGCGGCGATATGCTCGGCAAACCGGCTGCGCCAGCGGCCGATCAAGTCGGCGAGACTCGACTTCATGTCGAGGAGTTCGGCGCCATGCGGCGAGGCGTGGACGGTGCGCGTCATCGAGATCAGCGCTTCGTCGATGGCCCGCATCGTGCGCTCGGCAAATGGTTCTTCGCCGGCGAGTGCCGTTTTCGCCTGCTCGAGCGAGCGGGAGAGCAGCATCAACGCGATGGCGCGATAAATATCGGTCTTGTTCTTGAACTGGAGATAAAGCGCCGGCCGCGACATGTCGGCGGCACGCGCAATGTCGTCCATGGTGGTGCGGGCGAAACCATAGGCCAGAAACACCTTCATCGCGCTGTCCAGAATGCGGACGCGCTTGGGGTCGGTGGCGATGTCCTCGATCTCGATCATGGCGCGACTTTATCCTGCAAAAGCTCTGTTGACAAAATGACGTAATTTGTCAAGATGTATGAGGACGAAATGGCCGACCGTCCTTTTGCCTCGGGCTGTGGACGACAACAAAGGGTATCCCGATGCGCCTCACCGTCGACGGGCAGGCATTCGACGTCAATGCCGATCCCGAAATGCCGCTGCTGTGGGCGCTGCGCGATCTCATGGGCAAGACCGGGCCGAAGTTCGGCTGCGGCATCGCCGCCTGCGGCGCCTGCACGGTGCATGTCGACGGCCAGCCGGTGCGCTCCTGTTCATTGCCGGTCGGTGAGGTCACCGGCGCGGTCACCACGATCGAAGGCATCGGTACCGAAGGCAGACTGCATCTGGTACAGCAGGCATGGCTGGAAGAGCAGGTCGCCCAATGCGGTTACTGCCAGGCCGGCCAGATCATGAGCGCGGTGGCGTTGCTCGACGAGGTTGCCGACCCGACCGATGCCGACATCGACGATGCCATGGGCGGCAATCTCTGCCGCTGCGGCACCTACCCGAAGATCCGTGCGGCGATCAAAAGAGCGGTCGTGCTCAAGACGGCGGGGATCTGACTATGGCCAGTGTCGGAAAGATCGCCCGCCGCACGTTTCTCATCGGAGCGGCTGCCATCGCGGGCGGCATCGCTGTCGGTTACTATTACTACCGCAAACCCTACCCGAATCCGCTGGAAGGCTACCTCGCCGCTGATGAAGCGACCTTCAACCCCTATGTGAAGATCGGCGCCGACAACACCATCACCATCGTCGCGCCGCGCGCCGAGATGGGCCAAGGTATCTCGACGACGCTTGCTGCCATGGTTGCCGAAGAGCTCGATGTCGGGCTCGACCAGATCAAGGTCGAGCACGGCCCGGCCTCCTACGCCTATTTCAATGCGGCGATCCTGGAAGAGGGCGGTCCGTTCGCCTTCTTCGACGAAAGCATGACCGCGGAAATAGTGCGCGCCGGCATGGGCGTGGTCGGAAAATTCCTCGCCCTGCAAGGCACCGGCGGTTCGACATCGACGCTCGATGGTTTCGGCAAGATGCGGCAGGCAGGCGCCGCCGCGCGGCAGATGCTGATTGCAGCGGCCGCGCAAAAGTTCGGTATAGCTGCCGCCGATCTGGAAACGGCCAATGGCTCGATCCTGCACAAGGCGTCGGGCAAGTCGCTGACCTATGGCGCTGTCGCCGCGACCGCCGCGACGATGGCGCCGCCCGCGGAAATCAGGCTCAAAGACAAAGCCGACTGGAAACTGCTCGGCAAACCGCAAAGACGCATCGACATGCTGGCCAAGGTCACCGGGGCGCCGATCTTCGGCATCGACGTGACGCTGCCGGAGATGCTGTACGGCACGGTCAAGATGAGCCCGCGCTTCTGGGCCAAGCCGGTCAAGGCGGATTTCTCCAACGCCGAGAAAATGCCTGGCGTGATCAAGATCGTGCCGATCGACACGAATTACGGCCACGGCTTCGGCATCATCGCAGAAAACACCTGGGCGGCGTTCAAGGCGGCGGAGGCGATCGACGCCGAATGGGCCGATCCCGAATATCCGCTGGACAGCGCCGGCATTTCCGAGGTGCTGAAGCAGGCGCTCGGCACCAAAGGGTCGGTGATGCGCGACGATGGCGATGTCGATACCGCCTTCGCCGATGCGCCGCGCGAAAGGATCGTCGAGGCCGACTATGCGGTGCCTTATCTGGCACATGCGACGATGGAGCCGATGAACGCCACGGCGCGGCTGAAGGACGGCGTCCTCGACATCTGGTGCGGCAACCAGGCGCCGACCTTGGTACGGCAGCTTTGCGCCAATGCTGTCGGCATTGAGCAGGACAAGGTCAGCGTCCACACCACCTTCATGGGCGGCGGCTTCGGCCGACGTATCGAGGTGGATTATGCGCTCTGTGCTGCGCTGATGGCGAAAGAAACGGCAGGCCGGCCAATCAAGGTGATTTGGACGCGCGAGGAGGACATGCGCCACGACGCCTACCGGCCGGCTTCGGTCGGCAAATTCCAGGCGCGGCTTGGCAACGACGGCATACCGGTCGCCGTCGACATGACAATCGCCTCGCCATCGCTGATAGCCAGCACCTTGCGCCGGCTGTTTCCCTCGATCCCGCCGCTTGGCCCCGATAAGTCCATTGTCGATGGGGCCTACGACCAGCCCTACACTATCCCGAATTACCGGGTCAGCGGCATTGCTGCGCCCGCCTCGATCCCGGTCGGCTTCTGGCGATCGGTCGGCTGCTCGATCAACGGCTTCTTTCATGAGGGCTTCATGGACGAGATCGCCACCGCCGGGAAAGTCGATCCGGTCGAACTGCGCAAGACGCTGATGGCTGCCTATCCGGCAGCGGTGAAGGTGGTCGAGAAGGTCGCCGCGATGGCGAAGTGGGGCGAGGCGCTGCCCGCCGGCAAGGCCAAGGGCATGGCGTTCACGCTGTCCTTCGGCAGTTGGGTCGGCGAGATCGTCCAGGTCGCCGACACGCCGTCCGGAATCCGCATTGAGAAGGTGTGGATCGCCGCCGATGTCGGCACCGCGCTCGATCCTGATATCATCGAGGCGCAACTCATCTCCGCCGCCATCTACGGCCTGTCGGCGGCGATGGGTCAGGAGATTACTTTCGCCGACGGCATGGTCGAGCAGTCGAATTTTCACGACTACGACGCCATGCGCATCTCGCAGTGTCCGGCGTTCGAAGTCGCCATCCTGGAGAATTTTCACAAGATGGGCGGCGTCGGCGAAGTCGGCACGCCGCCGGCGGCACCGGCACTCGCCAATGCCATCTTCGCACTAGCAGGCAAGCGCATCCGGACACTGCCCTTGTCGAAGGAGGTGACCTTTGCATGAAGTATTGCCATCATGCTGACAGTTGCTGCCATGCTGTTTCGATGGCGCCTCCCCAGCGGCAGAGGAAAGCCAAGGCACGGCACCGATGACGGTCGATGCAGCCAAGACTTGCCCGAGGAACGCGGCCTAGCGGTTGCTTTCGCATCCGCGCTGCGCGGAGTGCGATGTCGCAGACGAACGGCCGCGCTGGTCCGGCGCGCCTGACGGCGGCGGGCGCATCCTGTCCAGCGAAGTATTACCTATCAACTTTTCTGACTATATTGCGGTGCAACTTTGATGTAGAAGCTCGTTCGCCGATCACGGCAAGTTGAACACGGCCTTGCGCGCACCCATATCGGCGACGCGCCGAGTTAGAAGACGCGGCCTGGCCGAACTCCGCGCAATGGAAAAACGACGATGCCGAAATACAGGTTTCACAAGCTTGCAGCCATTGTTGTGCTTGTCGGGTTCGCTGCATGGATGGTGACGGGCGAGTTCTCGTCCGTCGGCAGCGCGGCCGCCGATAAACCCAAGGCGGGGGAGGTCGAGCAGCCAAAGGCGGCTGACGCCGGCCAGGCCAAGCCCGCTGAGGCAGAGCAGCCCAAGACGCCGTTGCGCACCGTCGCGATCATAACCCCGCCCAGGCGTACCTATGCGCGCGCCATCCGCATTTCCGGACTGACCGAAGCCGACAAGCGCGCGGTCCTGGCGACGCGCGTCGCCGGCGTCATCGACAAGCTGCCGGTCAAGCAGGGACAGCGCGTCAAGACCGGCGACCTCGTGCTGATGTTGGCAGCCGAGGAAAAGCTTTCGGCGGTCAGCAACGCCAAGCAGCTTCTGGTTCAGCGTCAGGCCGAACTCGATGCAGCATTGCGGCTGATGAAAACCGGCAATCTGCCCAAGCTGCAGCTCGATACGGCTCGCTCCAACCTGACGCTAGCCCAGTCGCACCTGGAAGCCGCGCAGGCCGAGCTCGACCGCAATGAGGTGAAGGCGCCGTTCGACGGCGTCATCGACCGGGTACCGGTGGAGCTTGGCAGTTCCGTGATGCAGGGCGGCGAAGTGGCGACCGTTCTGAGCCTCGATCCGGTGATCGCCCGCGGCGAGGTCAGCGAACGTGATCTCGGCTATCTGAAGATCGGCGACAAGGCGAATGTACGATTGGTCAGCGGCCAGAATGTCGAGGGCACCGTGCGCTATATCAGCCGCGACGCCTCGTCCGCCACCCGCACCTTCCGCGTCGAAATCGCAATCCCCAACCCCGAGGGCACCATTCCGGCCGGGATGACCGCCGAGATCGCGCTGAGCGCGCAGCCGACCGACGCTGTCATGCTGCCGCGCTCCGTGGTGACGCTGGGCGACAAGGGCGACCTCGGCATTCGCGCCGTCGACAAGGACGGCAAGGTCGTGTTCTTCCCGATCGACCTGGTCGACGACACGCCAACCGGCCTGGTGCTCGGCGGTATCCCTGCCGATGCGCGCATCATCGTCGCCGGCCAGGAACTGGTGAAGGAAGGCGAAGTGGTCAAGCCGGTCGAGGCCGACCAGGCCACCATCCAGAAGCTGTTGGGCGAAGCGACGGCCGGGACGCAGTAATCATGGATATCGTCAAACTCGCAATCAGCAATGCCCGGCTGACCATTTCGGTCCTGGTCTTCCTCATCCTTGCGGGTGCGGTCGCCTACCAGTCGACGCCGAAGGAAGCGGAACCCGACGTTCCGATTCCCATGATGTATGTCAGCCTGATCTATCAGGGCATCTCGCCCGAGGATTCGGAGCGCCTCCTGCTGCGGCCGATGGAAGCCAAGCTGAAGAGCCTCAAGGGTCTCAAGGAGATGCGCTCGGCCGCCTTCCAGGGCGGCGGCTATGTGCTGGTCGAATTCCACCCGCAGACGGATCTGGCGACGGCGTTGCAGGACACACGCAGCAAGGTCCAGGACGGCAAGGCCGACCTGCCGCAGGCAGCCGAGGAGCCTGTAGTCTCCGAAGTCAACGTCTCCGAATTCCCCGTCCTTGTCGTGACGCTGTCGGGCGAAGTGCCCGAGCGCATGCTCACGGCGGCGGCGCGCGAGTTGCGCGACCGCATCGAGGAAGTGCCGGGCGTGCTGGAAGGCGCGCTGCAAGGTGCGCGCGACGATCTCGTCGAAGTCGTCATCGATCCGATGAAACTGTCTTCCTACGGGCTGCAGCTCGAGCAGCTGATCGGTGCGGTCGGCGATTCCAACAGTCTTGTCGCCGCCGGCAACATCGAAGGGTCCGAGGGCAAATACGCCGTCAAGGTGCCGTCGCTGATCGAGACGCCGGAGGACGTGGCGGCGCTTCCGGTCGTCGCCGGCCCCAATGCCGTGGTACAGGCCAAGGATATCGCCACCGTCCGCTCCACCTTCAAGGACGCTGAGACGGTAACCCGTCTCGACGGCAAGCCGGCGATCGCCATCGAGGTGAAGAAGCGCATCGGCTCCAACCTGATCGACACGATCGCCCAGGTGAGGACCGTGTCCGATGCCTTCATAAAGACCATGCCGGAAGGCATGCACGTCACCTACACGCAGGACAAATCGGTCTTCGTCAACCAGTTGCTCGGCGATCTGCAGAACCACGTCATGATCGCCGTGATCCTGGTGTTCATCGTCATTCTCTATGCACTGTCGGGCCGTGCCTCGCTGCTGATCGGACTGGCCATTCCATCGTCCTTCCTGATCGGCATCCTGCTGTTGGCCATGATGGGCTACACGATCAACATGATCGTGCTGTTCAGCCTCATCCTGGCGGTCGGCATGCTCGTCGACGACGCCATCATCGTCACCGAATTCGCCGAGCGGCGGATGAGCGAAGGCATGCCGAAGGCAGAGGCCTTCGCGCTTGCCGCCAAGCGCATGGCCGGTCCGGTCATCGCCGCGACGATGACGCGCATCGCCGCCTTTTCGCCGCTGTTGTTCTGGCCAGGCATCATCGGCGATTTCATGAAATACATGCCGATCACGCTGATCGTCACGCTCTCGGCCTCGATGCTCTATGCGCTGGTCTTTGCGCCGGCGCTGGGCGCCTTGTTCGCCAAGGCGCCGCCGCATCACGAGAATGACAATCGCGACGGCTGGTACATGGCTGTGGTCAAGCAGGCGGTGCGCTTTCCCATCACCGTGCTTCTGCTCACCGTCGGCCTTTTGTTCGGTGTCGGTTTTGCCTATTCGAAATATGGCGCCGGCGTCGAGTTCTTCCCGAATGTCGAGCCTGACTACGGCCTGCTCTATGTGCACGCCCGCGGCAACCTTTCGCTCGCAGAAATGGATGCCGCCACAACGACCGCGGAAAACCGGCTTCTCGGCTGGCCGGGCGTGAAATCGGTCTATACCCGTGTCGGCAAGACGCAAGGCGGCGGCCAGGATATTCCGGAAGACGTGGTCGGCGTGATCCAGTACGAGTTCGTCGACTGGCGCGAGCGCAAATCGGCGAACGCGATCCTGGACGAATTGCGCGGCGTCATGGCCGGCATTCCCGGCGTCGACGTCGAGGTTCGCGTGCCCGAGGCCGGCCCGCCCACCGGCAAGCCGATCCAGATCAGGCTTTCGGCCGTCGACCCGGAAGGCCTCGACGACAATGCGCGCGCCGTCGCCGCGCGCATTGCCAAGGTGCCCGGCGTCATCGATATTTCCGACGGCCTGCCGCCGCCCGGCGTCGACTGGGCGCTCGACGTCGATCGCGCCAAAGCGGCACAATACGGCATCAGCCCGACCTCGGTCGGAACGGTGGTGCAACTGGTGACGAACGGGCTGAAGCTCAGTGAATACCGGCCAGCCGGTGCTGACGACGCCGTCGACATCAGGCTGCGTCTGCCCGAGGACCGGCGCACGCTGTCGACACTCGATGACCTCAGGGTGCAGACTTCGCAAGGGTCGGTGCCGATCTCGAATTTCGTCGTGCGCAAGCCCGAGCCGACCGTTGGTATCCTCAACCGCATCGACGGCGCGCGCACGGTGGTCGTCCAGGCCAATGTCGCCGCCGGCGAGCAGGTCGCTTTTGTCCAGCAGCAGGTCAGCCAGGCGGTCGCCGATATGGAGCTCGGCAGCGGCATACGCTGGAAGCTCGCCGGCTCGAACGAGGACAGCGCCGAGGCCAGCGCCTTCCTTAGCAAGGCCTTCGGTGCGGCGATCTTCCTGATCTTCCTGGTGCTTCTGATGCAGTTCAACAAGTTCACCAGCGTCTGGCTGGTGCTGTCCTGCGTGGTCATGGCGACGGTCGGCGTGTTCCTGGGATTGCTGTTGACTGGAGAGGCGTTCGGCATCGTCATGTCGGGCATCGGCGTCATCGCGCTGGCCGGTGTGGTGGTGAACAACAACATCGTGCTGATCGACACCTATGACCGGCTGCGCGAAGAAGGCTGGGACAAGATGGACGCGGTGCTGCAGACCTGCCGCGAACGCGCCCGCCCGGTCGTGCTGACGGCGGTGTCGGCGATTCTCGGCGTGCTGCCGATCGCTTTCGGCCTCGGTCTCGAAATCTTCCATCACGAGACGACGATCAACGCGCCGTCGACGCAATGGTGGATTTCACTGTCGTCGGCGATCGTCTTCGGCCTGTCCTTCGCCACCTTGCTGACGCTGGTGGTGACACCGTCGATGCTGATGGTGTTCACGCGTAGTAAGAACAGCCGCTTCTATGCATTCTTCCGTCGGGTGTTCCGGCGCGGCAAGACAGTCGGTGCGACTGTCGAGACCTCCGCAAGACCGGGCTCGCTTGACGAGCCGGCGTTCGCCTTCCCGAAGGCCGCCGAATAGGCCAACTTTGCTTGGAGTGCCGCGCGTATTTTGGTCGCGCAAAGAAAAGGCCGCCGGGAACAACCCAGCGGCCTTTTGCATTGTCCTGTCATGCGACACCTCAAAGCGGGGAGTTTCTCATGACGCTCAGCACCATTCTCGTCATCATTCTGATCCTCATTCTGATCGGCGCGGTGCCGGCATGGCCTCATTCGCGTTCCTGGGGTTATGGTCCCTCCGGCATTGTTGGCGTCATCCTGATCGTACTGCTGGTGTTGCTGCTGATGGGCAGGATTTGACCCGGAGATTGGTGTGCACGAATGCTTCAGCGCTGCGCGTCCTTTTGGACTCACAGCGCTGTAGCATTTGATTTTGCGCATGGTCCTTTCCGAGCCTTCGGTTCGGATCCATGCGTTGGGTAATGGCCGCTTTCCGTTTCAGGCAGCTTTCGAAACGCCATCAATCGTGGCGACACCGATATCATCGAGAGCCGCTGCCACCGCCCTACCCAACGGCGTATGCGGGATCGTACCGATAATGCCTTCCAGCCTTGCCGAGGTCAGCTGGTGTGGCTCGAAGCGGAGATAGGACATCGAGACGAGTTCGCGCCACATCGCCACGAACGGACTGCCGGCGCGCAGCACCCACCACGGCATCGAGGTCAGTTTCAGCGTGCGCCCGAGCGCCTGCTCCGCGGCCGCCTTGATCTCCAGATCGGTAACGGCGTGGCCGGGAAAGTTCAGCGCCTCGTAGGCGCCGAGCTTGGCGAGATTCTCAGTCAGTCCGACGAAAGCCTTGGCCATATCGGGCAGATAGGCCCATTCATGCACGAGATCGGCCGGCCCAGGGGCGGTATAGACGCCCTTGTCCATCTTGGCGGCCACCATCAGATCGAACCACGATCCGGTGCCGGTGCCGCCGAAGAAATCGCCGGCTCGCAGCAGAATGGTGCTTACTCGGCCTGCTTCGGCCTCGCGGCGAAAGAGGTCTTCCATGGCGACGCGGATGCGGCCCTTTTCTGTCGTCGGGTGGAATGGCGTGTCTTCGGTAATGACCGCCGGCATCGGCGAGCCGTAATTGTAAACGCTGCCGGGAGCGAGGTGCAATGCGTGGTTCGCCCGGCACGCGGCCATGACGTTCTCGGCCATCGGCAGGCACTTGCCCCAGTCGGTGTAGAGCGGGTTGAGGCCGTTGAAGATGATGTCGACGCCTTCGGTGGCGCGGATAAGCGCTTCGCGATCGAGCCCGTCGCCGGCGACGGCGGTGGAGCCGGTGAGTTCTGCCGGTATCTTGCCGCTGCGGGTGATGGCGCGGACATCATAGCCGGCGTCGATGAAGGCCTTGGCAACCACGCGGCCGAGCCGGCCATTGGCACCCAGAATCGCGATCTTGGTCATGTTTCGTCTCCGTGTTTGCGTTACCGTCACAATATGATCCGCCCGCAAACGAATGGAAATTGACTGAATTTGGCGATGTGATATTCAGTTTTGAATGGAAATCGACTGGAATCTGATCAAGAGTTTCGTCACCGTGGCGGAAACCGGCAGCCTGTCCGCTGCCGCGCGCAAGCTGGCTGCAAGCCAGCCGACGCTCGGCCGCCATATCGCCGAGCTGGAGCAGGCGCTCGGCGTCACCCTGTTCCGGCGCGGGCGGCGCGGCTACGCGCTGACGGAAGCCGGCAGCACGCTCTACGAACGCGGCCGGGCGGTGAGCGAGCAGGCGAGCGCCTTTTCGCTATTGGCGCTGGGATCGGTCGAGGCGATCGAGGGCACGGTGCGCATTGCCGCCAGCGAGGTGGTGGCTGCCTATGTCCTGCCCGAGATGACGGCGCGGCTGGGCGCTGAGGAACCCGGCATCGAGGTCGAGATCGTCGCGTCGAATCAGGTCGAGAACCTTTTGCGCCGTGATGCCGACATCGCCATCCGCATGGTCAAGCCGGCGCAGAACGAATTGGTGGCGCGCAAGGTGACCGACATTCCGCTCCGCGCCTGCGCGGCAAAATCCTATCTCGACCGGCGTGGCCGTCCGCGCGAGCCCGGCGATCTTGCCGGCCACGACCTGATCGGCTTCGACCGCAGCGATGAGATCATTCGCGGCTTTGCCCAGTTCGGCGTCCCGCTCACCCGCGATGCCTTCCGCTTCAGGACCGACAACCAAATCGTGCTTTGGGAGGCGGTGCGGGCGGGAAACGGCATCGGCTTCGGCCAGGAGCCGCTGGCCGATCGCGATCCGCTGGTGGAGACAGTGCTGCCGGGCCTCGCGCTGCCGACGCTGCCGGTATGGCTGGCCATGCACCGCGACGTGCGCACCAGCGTGCGCATCCGCCGTGTCGCGGATTTCCTCTATGAGGAGTTGAAGCGCTATTCGGCCGGTGCTGCGTCGGGCGCGAATTCGGCGCGGTGAGCGAGCCCGGCCATCAAAAATACGACGACCAGCAGCCCCGACAAAGCGACGAAGATCGGACTGAAGCTCAAGTGCTCGGCGATGAAGCCGATCGCCGACGGCGCCACCAGAATGCCGGAATAGCCCATCGTGGTGACGACGCTCATACCGGTGCCGGACGACATGCCTTCCTGGTTGCCGCCGGCCGAAAACAGGATCGGCACCATATTGGCGATGCCGAAGCCGCAAAGGGCAAAAGCTGAGATGGCGAGCCAGGGCGAAGGCGCTAGCCCCGCCACCAGCATGCCGGCGGCGGCGACAAGGGCCGAGACGCGCAGCGTCGTTACGGCACCGAAACGGTTGCGGACCCCGTCACCAACGAAGCGCATGACGGCCATGACGCCGGAAAAAGCGGCGTATGCCAAACCAGCTACGGCGAGGTCGGTGCCGAGTTCCTGTTGCAGGTAAAGCGCCGCCCAGTCGAGCACCGCACCCTCGGAGATCATCGTCATCAGCGCCATCAGCCCGACGAGATAGACCAGCGGATTTCCAGGCAGCGCGAATTTGAGATGTCCGGTAATCCCCGATGATCCTTGGGGCGGCTTACCCTCGGCGATCAGGTAGCGAACTGCCACAGCGATCACGGCAAAGGCAAGAGCCGTCACCACCGCCGCATGGGCGAGATGGCCGTAATTCTGGATGGCGAAGCCGCCGAGAGCGCCACCGGCGAAACCGCCAAGGCTCCAGAAGCCGTGCGAGGACGACATGATGGCGCGGGACAACCGCCGTTCCACCGTGACCGCATTGGCGTTCATGGCGACATCCATGCCGCCGATCGAAGCGCCGAAGATGAACATGGCGATGGCCGCCAGCGGCACGTTGGGGGCAAGCGCCACAACCAGCAGGCCGAAACTGCCGATGAGACCGAACCAGCGCAGCACGCTGCGCGAACCATGCCTGGAGATCAGGTGGCCGCACCAGGTCATGGCCGTGACCGCGCCGGCGCCGAACAGCAGGATCAGCAGGCCGAGCGTAAACTTGCTGATATCCAGCCGGGTCAGGACCACCGGGATCTGCGGCGCCCAGGCGCCGGTCAGAAAACCATTGGCCAGGAAGATGGCCGCCACGGCCCATCGTCCGCGAATGGCGGTCTGCATGATTTTTAGCGTGTCCATCGTGTAGGAGTCCGGTGCGAAAATAGCTTCGCGCGGCAAATTAGATCGATTCAATCTTCAGTCAAGCGCTCGCTCTTGGAAGTGCTTGGGCCAAGCGGCTCGCTTGAATCCGAGGTTGATGAGAGCCGATCGGGACAGGGTTTTTTGTTCGACCATGATCTTGTCCGAAAACCGGATTCCACTTTTCGGGATCGTGGTCTTAATGATCCCTGGGGCGTCTTGCCTCGAACTCCGCCTTCTTGGCATCGGAGGCCTCGGTCTGGTTGAGCGCCTGCCATTCGGCATAAGGCATGCCATAGATGATCTCGCGCGACTGGTCCTTGCTGAGATCGACGCCCTCGGCCTCCGCGGCGTCGCGATACCAGTTGGAGAGGCAGTTGCGGCAGAAGCCGGCGAGGTTCATCAGGTCGATGTTCTGCACGTCCGTGCGTTCGCGCAGATGCGCAACCAGCCGGCGGAAGGCGGCGGCTTCGAAATCGCGTTTTTGCTCGTCGCCGAGTTCGGTCATCGAAACCTCCTTACAACGGCCCGGTGCGCGAGCCGAATCGTTTGACCTGATGTATATCGGGACGGTGGTTGATCGCGTCAACGACCGGCGCCAGCCGTTCGGCCCAGGCGACCGCATCCTGCCGATCGGCGATCAGGTCCTGACGGATTTCGATCAGCGCATGGGCAAAGCCGTTGACGATGGCATGCCTGAACATGGTGTCGCCGCGCAATGCGCCGTCATAGGGCTCGTTGTCGCCAACGATAAGGCTTTTGTCCTCGGCGATCATGTCGATCAGCGGTCGCGCCACCCGGTCGTCGCGATCCCACAAGACACCAACATGCCAAGGGCGCACGAATCCCTGCATGAAAGGGGTGAAGGAATGTATCGACAGGATGAAGGGGGCGCTTGCGGAAGCCTGCGCCACCGAGGCGATCATGGCGCCGACGGCATCGTGATAGGGCCGATAGAAGCGGTCAAGCCGCCTTTCACGTTCTTTCAAGGCAAGTGGATAATTTCCCGAAATGACGGTACCGTCATAGAGCTGGCGGATCAGCGTCGGATCGTCTTCGCCGCGATTGGGATCGATCAGAAGCCGCGAAAAATTGGCGAGTACTGCCGGCACGCCGAGCAAAGCCGCCAATTCGCGCGTCGCCGTCTCGACACCGATGTCGTAGGCGATATGGCGGTCGAATTCCGCCGCCGGCAAGCCGAGGCTGCCATACTCTTCCGGCAGATCGCGACGGGCGTGATCGGCCAAAAGCACCATGCCTCGCTTGCGGTCGCCTTCGACGACGTCGAAAGGCGCGAAAACTGTGGATCGGGTCATCGGCGGGAAATGGTCTGTTCGCTGGCTTCCAGGGAGGATGGTATCGTCTTTCCACGAAGGAGACGATTACGCAATGCCGTCGTTTGGCCACGGTTTCTGCGGAAATCTGGCAGAAGGCGACAGACCGTGCGCCGAAGCCTTTCTAAATCGATTGGAATTGCGCAAAAGGGCGCGTTGACATGCGCCCGGACTTTTCCGAAAAGGGGCATTGAGAGATGCAAATGTGGTTCTTGAGGGATTTCAGGATGGGTTCCGCCGGCAGGCCGCGCGTGCGCTATGCCTTCGCCATGCCGCTCCTGACCCTTGCTGTGGGCCTCGCCGCGATGCTTGCTGCCTCGCCGGCGCGCGCCGATTTCCGTGTCTGCAACGCCACGCAGAACCTGGTGGGCGTCGGCATCGGCTATCGCGCCAAGGCAGGCTGGATCACCGAAGGCTGGTGGCACATCGAAGGATCGAGCTGCAAGACGTTGATCGAAGGGCCGCTGTCATCAAGATTTTACTATCTTTATGCAGAAGACGCCGAGCGCGGCGGGCGCTGGGATGGCCCGATCAACATGTGCGTGGCTGAAAAAGAGTTCAAGATCGCCGGCGTTAGCGATTGCGTCGCCCGGGGCTTCCAGCGCGCCGGATTCCAGGAATATGACACGGGCGAGCAGGCAAGCTGGATGGTCCAGCTGACCGATGACCCCGCAACGGGGGGCGTTCCAGCCGCCCCGGGAACAAACAGTCAATGAGACGCAGCCGCAAGGTCAAGATACTCGCCACCATCGGGCCGGCCTCCTCCTCCGAGGACATGCTGAAGAAGCTCTTCGAAGCCGGCGCCGACGTGTTTCGCATCAATATGAGCCACACCGATCATGAATTGATGCACACACTTGTCGGTCGCATCCGCGCTGTCGAGAAAGCAGTCGGCCGGCCGATCGGTATTCTCGCCGACTTGCAGGGGCCCAAGCTGCGCGTTGGCAAATTCGCCAGCGGCAAGGAGGCGCTGACACTCGGCCAGACTTTCACGCTCGACGACAATCCCGAGCCCGGCAATTCGACCAGGGTCTATTTGCCCCACCCTGAAATCCTGAGATCGGTCGAGGCCGGTGACCGCCTTTTGATCGACGACGGCAAGCTCGAGCTGAAGGCGGTGAAGAGCGACGGCAAGGCGATCGTCTGCACCGTCGTCGCCGGCACCAGCATCTCCGACAAGAAGGGCGTCAGCCTGCCCGACACCGATCTGCCGGTCGGCGCGCTGACCGAAAAGGACCGCAGGGATCTCGATGCGGTGCTGGCCACCGGCGTCGACTGGGTGGCGCTCTCGTTTGTCCAGCGGCCGGAGGATCTGGCGGAAGCGCGCAAGATCGCGCGCGGCCGGGCGCTCATCATGGCCAAGATCGAAAAGCCGCAGGCCGTCGCCCGGCTGGCCGAGATCATCGAACTTTCGGACGCACTGATGGTTGCCCGCGGCGATCTCGGCGTCGAAATGCCGCTCGAAGCCGTGCCCGGTATCCAGAAGCAGATCACCCGCGCCGCGCGCCGCGCCGGCAAGCCGGTGGTGATCGCCACGCAGATGCTGGAATCGATGATCACCGCGCCGGTGCCGACCCGCGCCGAGGTGTCGGACGTTTCGATCGCCGTGTTCGAAGGCGCCGACGCCATCATGCTCTCGGCGGAGTCCGCGGCCGGCGCCTACCCGGTCGAGGCGGTGGCGATGATGAACCGCATCGCCAGCAAGGTCGAAACCGACCCGACCTACGCCGGCATCATCAACGCGCAGCGTTCGGAGCCGGAAGCGACCGGCGCCGACGCCATCTCGCTTGCCGCCCGCGAAATTGCCGAGACGCTGAAACTGTCGGCGATCATCAGCTATACGGCGTCCGGCACGACCGGCCTGCGCGCCGCGCGCGAGCGGCCGCAGGTACCGATCGTCGCACTGTCGCCGATCGTCAACACGGCGCGGCGGCTGTCGCTTTTGTGGGGCACGCATTGCGTCGTCTCGCCCGACGCCATCGACCTCGACGACATGGTCGACCGCGCCTGCCGCATCGCTTTGGACGAGGGGTTCGGCAAGCCGGGCGACCGGGTCATCATCACCGCCGGCGTGCCGCTGAGGACGCCGGGCTCCACCAACATGCTGCGCATCGCCTATGTCGGGTCGGAGGTGCAGGCCCGCCGCTAGGCCGCTGACACTGGGCGGATTCGCGGCAGCGAGAGGTCCTGTTCTCCGTGTCGCGACCATTGGAGCCACATGAGCAAAGACCATGCGGGCGTCTGGGCCCGCACGACGAGGGTCATCGAAGTCCAGCCCGAAGACCCCCTACGCGGCCTTCACGGATCCGACCGCGCTCGTCGCCTGGCTGCCGCCGGCAGAGATGACGGGCGTCATCCACGAATTTTGACGCGCTTCGGCGAGGACTCTAAATCGGCGCGAGTTCGGCTTCCGGCGCTTTGATGTCGGCGCATTTGCCGGCGCCGTTAGTGTCGTTGGCGACCCTGACCTCCACGGCCTTCGCCATTGCCTGAAGGTCCACCTCCTTGCCGGCGACCTTTTCGATCGCGCCGACGACGAGATCGGGCGCGATCCAGTCCGGCTTGTGGCCGAGATTGTGGACCCAGACCAGCTCGGCGCCGGCAATGTCGCGGACGAGGCCGACCGAATGGATCGTTGCATAGACCACCTTGTCGCGGTCGCCCGAGATGACCACAGTCGGCGCCTTGATATCGCGGTAGTGCGGCGCGGCATCGAGCGTGTAGCGATAGAGCCCGGCGACATCGGTGGCGTTGGCACGAAAGGCGTTCGGCCGAAGCACCAGCGGGATCGAGACCTCGGCGACATAGCCGTCCGGCACCTTGTTGGGGGCAAAGACGCAGGCGGTGGCGGTATTCATCTGCAGCGCTCCCGACGGATAGGCCAGCGTTTCGGAAAACAGCCGGCCGACGATCGGAATGGTCGTCAAATTGTAGTACCAGGCGGTCGCGCCGCCCGGCCAGGGATGGGTGGCGGGCGCCACGAACACTAGGCCGAGCGTCTTGTCGGGATGCTCGCGGCCGAAGGCGGTGGTCACCGAGCCGCCGAAGGAATGGCCGGCGATAATGGCTTTCCCGATGCCGAGATGGTCCATCAGAGCTGCGATGGTGCTGGCCTGTGCCGATGGGGTCTCGTTGTTTCCGGGGCCGCGCCCCGACCAGCCTGCACCCGGGCGGTCCAAGAACAGCATCTCGGCACGGCCTTCCAGCAAGGGCCTCAGCGGCAGCATCTGATCTCTGAGATTGGCGCTGGCGCCGTGGATGAAGACGATCGGCGGCAGTTCGGCGTTTTTCCGCGCCGGAACGTGAACGTAGTGGATGCGGGCACCGTTTATATCCGCGAAGTCGCCGATCGGCGGATTGCGGCGCTCGATCAGCCATGAACCGGCGAGGGTGACACCTGCAAGGGTGAACACAAGCGCCATGAGGAAGACGAGCGCGGCGAAGATCAGGTTCATGGGGAGAGATACGGACCGGAGCGAAATTAGTTCACAGTCTAGCTAAAGCGACTTTCACTCAAGTGGAATTGTCCGCCAACCGGGAAATCAAATTCCTTCGCCGGCAAGTTCTTCCGAAAGCGTGCCGACCTGATCCTGGGCGCTGCGCATCATCGGATAGATGCCGAGCACGCGCTGCCAGGCTTCCAGCGCCGACTGCTTGTGGCCGGTTACGGCCATGATCTGCGCCAGGCCGGACAGTGCGCCAAAATGGCGCGGCTCGAGCTGCAACGTGCGGTCGATGTCAGACATCGATTTTCCAAAGTTATTCATCATGAAATGTACGGTGGCGCGCCGGTTCCAGCCCTCCGCATAGGCCGGTTGCAAGGTCACCACTTGATCGAGAAAATCGAGTGCCACGTCGAATTTCTTGTCTTCGATCGCCTTTTGCGACCATTGCATCATCAGGTCGATCGAGGCGCTGCCGGATTGCGACCACTCGTGCGAGATGCGCGCGGCGATGCGCTCAGCGGCCTTTTCATTGCGCTGGCGCTTCAGGTCGACGAACAGCTGGTCGAGCCTTGCCTCCCTAGTCGTGGCAACCGGAGGGGCGACCGCATCGTCCGCTTGGGTTGGAAGCGAGGCGGAACCGAAAAGAAAAAGCGCCGCGAAGAATGCAAAAAGAATCCGCATGGCCGAGAATCTAACCCCGGACAGCAGATCGTCAAACTGAATTTAGCGTGAAAGGGCCGGCAGGCCGGTATTAGAGCGCCACGCGTCCTTTTGGACGCGTAAAGGACGCTCTAACATTCTGAATTCCTCGCATCGTACTTTCCGAAAATCGATTCCGATTTTGGGTCGATGCGGTACATCATGCAGGCGCGGAGGCAGGCGCCTCCACGCGAAAGACTCAACCCTGACGCGCCTTGTAGCGCGGAGCGGTCTTGTTGATGATGTACACGCGGCCCTTGCGGCGAACCAGCTGGTTGTCGCGGTGACGCGCCTTGAGCGCCTTGAGCGAATTCTTGATCTTCATGGTCTTGCCCGTCGGTCTGGGCCCGCTTGGGCCGAATTATTAAGGCGCGCTCGGAAAGCGCGCCTCTCAACTTGTGCGTGGCTCATAAACGAGGAGCCTTGTCCGTGTCAACCGCAAGCGTGCTTCATAAATGAAGCCAGCGTGGCGGAGTTTGGTTTCCTGCTCGACCGACGGCATTAGAGCGGTGCCGTCCTATAGCCTCAACGGTGACGGCTCATTCGCGTAAAATGGCCCATCTTGCGGCCGGGGCGCGCTTCGGCCTTGCCGTAGAGATGCAGCATCAGATCGGGCTCGGCGAGCAGGGCTGGAACACGCAGGATATCGTCGCCGATCAGGTTTTCCATGACACAGTCGACATGGCGGCCGGGATTTCCCAAGGGCAGGCCGGCGACGGCGCGAATGTGCTGCTCGAACTGCGAGACGATGCAGGCGGCCTCAGTCCAGTGGCCGGAATTGTGGACGCGCGGCGCGATCTCATTGGCCAGCAGCGCGCCGTCGGCAAGGACAAAGAACTCGATACCGATGACGCCGACATAATCGAGCGCCGCAAGTATCTTTGCCGCCGCCGCCTGCGCTGCAGCGGCGGTTTCGGACTCTATCCTGGCCGGCAGGGTCGAGCTGTGCAGGATGCCGTTGCGGTGGACGTTTTCTGCCGGATCGTAGGCGGCGAGCGAACCGTCCATGCCGCGCGCCGCGATCACCGAAATCTCGCGTTCGAAGGCGACGAAGGATTCGAGGATCAGCGGCACGTTGCCCATCGCCTCGCAGGTGCCGGCAAAGCCGCCTGTTTCCATGTTGCGGAAGACGCGCTGACCCTTGCCGTCATAGCCCATGCGCCGCGTCTTCAATATGCCGCTGCCGTCGAACTTTTTCAGCGCCGCCGTCAATTCGTCGTCATTGTCGACGGGACAAAAATCCGCAGTGGGAACGCCGATGCCGTTGAGGAATTTCTTCTCCGCCACCCGGTCCTGCGCCACTTCCAGCGCGCGCGCCGGCGGATAGACCGGGACCGTGACGGCAAGCGCGCTGGCAGCCATGACCGGCACGTTCTCGAACTCGTAGGTGACGACGGCGCTGACTGCAGCCAGTTCGGCGAGCGCAGCCGTGTCGTCGTAGGCGGCGGTGATCTGCCGGTTTGCGACCTGTGCCGCCGGGCAATCCGGCTGCGGTTCCAGCACGACTATGCGGTAGCCGAGGCGGGCCGCGGCCATGGCCAGCATGCGGCCGAGCTGGCCGCCGCCGACGATGCCGATGGTCGATCCCGCGGGCAGGCTCATGGCGTGTCCGTGGGCTCGGCAGCGACCCTGGCGGTCTGGGCGGCGCGCCAGGCATCGAGCCGGGCAGCGAGCTTTTCGTCGGTCAGCGCCAACACCGCCGCGGCCAGAAGGGCGGCATTGGTGGCGCCCGCCTTGCCGATGGCCAGCGTGCCGACCGGAATACCGGCCGGCATCTGCACGATGGAGAGCAGCGAGTCCTGTCCGGAAAGCGCCTTCGATTCTACCGGCACGCCAAAAACCGGGAGCGGCGTCATCGCCGCCGTCATGCCGGGCAGGTGCGCCGCACCGCCGGCGCCGGCGATGATCACCCGAAAACCGGCGGCCTTGGCGCCCTTGGCAAAATCATAGAGCCGGTCGGGAGTGCGATGAGCCGAGACGATCAGCCGCTTGTGCGGAATGCCCAGTGCCTCCAGCGTTTCGGCGGCGTGGCGCATCGTCGCCCAGTCGGACTGGCTGCCCATGATGACGGCGACGTCGGCGCGGTGATCGTCCAAGCTTCTGCTCCCGGCGGCAAAGGCGCGCATTAGCGGAATTCGGGATCGACGGCAAGGATGTGGTGCCTCCGCGCAGCATTCGGGCGCGAGGCACCATCATTACCTAATCCGGCCAGCGCAAGGCGCCGGCGCTATCCTTGCGGGCGGACTTCATCGCATCCGCCGGACGCTCGGCCGCGCTCAACACGGCCCGCAGGCGTTCGGCGACGATCTCCGCCTCGCCAGGATGAAGATTGCACGGGTCGAGGAAGAAGTGACCGCGCTCGACCTCGTGGTTGCGGACGATAATAGGGGGCGAACCGGCCGCCAGCGCCGAGGCAAGGCCGGCGGCGGTGAACCTGCTTTCGGGCGTAACAAACACCTGCAGGCGGTCGAGCGGATTGCCGGTCGGATCGGGAATGATATGCGCAGCGATACCGGGCGGGCCCTGCAATGCGTCCTTCCACAGATGCAGAGCGGCTTCTTCCCGCTTGCGGATGCCGGCATGGTCGCGCCGCTCCCAGGCTTCCAGCGCGGCCATGGTTCCGGCGATGCTTTCCTTGCCGACCTTCATCGCCCGCGCAACGCCACGATTCTGCAGATAGGCGGCCCGCACCAGATCCTTGCGCCCCGTCACGATGCCGCTTGTCGGTCCGCTGAGGAATTTGTGCCCACTATAGACGACGATGTCGGCGCCGCGTGCGAGAAAGCCGCGCAGGTCGTATTCGGAGGCGGCGTCGACGATCACCGGGACACCCCTGGCGTGGCAGATTTCGCAGAATTCCTCGAGCGAAAGCATGCCGTATTGCACCGTGTGATGCGCAACGACGTAGAGGCCGGCCGCGGTGCGGTCGCGGATCGCGTCGCGCACATGATAATCCTGCGTCACGCTGACCGTGCCGGCCGGTATGGTCCTGGCCCCGGCAAGCCGGATCGACTGGTCGATCGGCGCGCCGTAATTGACGATGTGGCCGAGCTGGACGATGACCTCCGACTTGAGGCCCTCGGTGTCGTCCGGCAGCCGCTCGATCGCGAGAAGGTTGGTGCCGGTCATCGTGCCGGCAATCGCCATGGTGATGCCGCTGGCGCAGCAAGCCGTGATGAAGCCGGCCTCGCCTCCTGTGAGGCGCGCGACGACCGTGCTTGCGGCGCGTTGCAGATCGTCCATTTCCACCCATTGCGAAGCGATCTCCGACATCGCGGCGATCGCTTCCGGGACGATGATCGAGGCGCCGAGCGCCGTCATCGTGCCGGAAACATTGATGATCGGGCGAAGGCCGAGCCGTTCGCGGATTGTCGTGTTGGAGCCGTTTGCGGAATAGTTTTTCATCTCGAGAGATCCCATTGGTAGATGTCAGGCAGCGATCTCGACGACCGCCTCGATTTCGACCGTAATGTTTCCCGGCAAGGAACCGACACCGATCGCCGAGCGGGCGTGCCCGCCGATACTATCGAAGACTTCGGCGAAAAGATCGGAACAGCCATTCACCACCTGCGGATGGTCGCTGAAGGTCGGGATGGCGTTGACGAAGCCAAGCAGCTTGACGACGCGCACGATACGGCCGAGGTCGCCTGCCGCGGCGTGCATGACGGCGAGCAGGTTCAGGCCGGTGAGACGGGCATGCTTATAGGCCTCTTCAACCGTGACGTCCTCGCCCACCTTGCCGGTGCAAAGCGTGCCATCGGCGCGCAGCGGCCCTTGGCCGGAGAGGAAGATCAGCCGCCCGCTTTCGGCGTGGGTGACGAAATTGGCGATCGGCGTCGGCGGCTCGGGCAGCGTCAGGCCCAATTCGGCGAGCCGGATGTAAGGCGTCATGAAAAGGCTCCTTGCGACAGCTTTCGCCGCCCGGTGTCAGAAATGCGAGGCACGAAACCGCGCCAGGAAGCTGCGAAGACGCTCATTGTCGATCTCGGTGCCCAGAATCTCGGCAGGCGGGCCCGCGGCGCTGACACCGCCATCCGCCATGAAGACAATGCGGCTCGACGCGTCGCGCGCAAAGGCCATCTCGTGCGTGACCATCACCATCGTCATGCCGTCCTCGGCCAGGCTGCGCACGACCTCGAGCACCTCGCCGACGAGTTCCGGGTCGAGCGCGGACGTTATCTCGTCGAGCAGCAGAATTTTCGGCTCCATCGCCACCGCCCGGGCGATGCCGACGCGCTGCTGCTGGCCACCGGAAAGCTCGGCGGGCAGGCTGTCGGCCTTGTGGGCAAGTCCGACCCGGCCCAGCCAGTGCTCGGCAATGGCACGGGCTTCGGTACTGCTCTTGCCGCGCACCTTGCGCAGGCCAAGCATGATGTTGCCGGCCGCCGTTAGATGCGGAAATAGGTTGAAACTCTGGAACACCATTCCGGTCTCGGCGCGCATCTTCGCCAGGTCGCGCTCGCTGCGGCGCTGGCGTGTTCCCGTGTCGCGGAAGCCGACCTCCTTGCCGTCGATGCGGATAGAGCCGCTGTCGTAGCTCTCCAGGAAGTTGACGCAGCGCAGCAGCGTGGTCTTGCCGCTGCCGGAAGGTCCGATGACAGTCACCACTTCGCCGCGTGTCACCTGCAGGCTGACGGAGCGCAGGACCTCGACGGATCCAAAGGATTTGGACACGTCGGAGACGTCGAGAAGCGCCGGATTGGCGGGCGGGGAGATGGACATCTTGCTATTCCCGGATGAAGGAGAAACGCCGCTCCAACCGTCGGCTGGCCAGGGAGAGGGCGTAATTGACGACGAAATAGATGACCGCACCGAGTATGTAGAGCGGCATCGCTTCGTAGGTGCGGCCGATGACCTGGTTGATGGCGTGCATCAGGTCGGTGATGCCGAGCAGCGAGACCAGCGCGCTGCCCTTCACCGCATCGGTGACGCCATTGATCCAAGGCGGCAGGAAGCGCCTGAACGCTTGCGGGAAGATGACGTAAGCCAGTCGCTGGCGAAAGGTCAGCCCGATCGCCATCGCCGCTTCGGACTGCCCCTTTGGTATGGAACCAACCGCACCGCGCAGATACTCGATGACCTGTGCCGTCTTGAACAGGGTGAGCGCCAGCACGGCTGCCCAGAAGGATTCCAGATGCATGCCGACGGCAGGCAGGCCGTAATAGACGAAGAAGATGAGCACCAGGATCGGAATGCCGCGAATGGTGTCGCTGAAAATGCGCACTGCCCAGCGCAGCGGAGCCGGTCCATAGACAAGGCCGACGCCCATCATCACACCGGCGATGAGCGACAATACCACGACCAGCAGCGACACCCACAGTGTCACGGCAAAACCCTGGGCCAGGAAGGGCAAGGCATAGGCGATCTGGCCAAGCATCCTAGTGCGCCGCCCTGAACCGGCGCTCGACAAGCCGAAGCGCATAAAGAAGCGCGTAGCCCGTCAAGAGGTACATCGCCGTCACCACAAGGTAGACCTCGACGATCCGGAAGGTGTTGAAGTTGATCCACTGGGCGCCGTAGGTGAGCTCGGGCACCGAAATGACCGAAGCAACGGACGTGTCCTTGAACAGCGATAGGAAAGTGTTGGAAAGCGCGGGCAGCGTTATGCGCAGCATCGTCGGCAGGCGCACATGGAGCAGCCTTTGCCATGGCGTCAGGCCAATCGCCTTGCCGGCGTCGAGCTGCCCGCGCGGAACCGCTTCGAGCCCCGAGCGGAACACCTCGACCAGATACGCGCCGCTATAGAGCGACAGCGTGGCAATGAATGAGGTCTGCGCGCTGTAGGCGATGTCGACCACCGTCGGCAGGCCGTAGAAGACGAGATAGACGAGCAGGATCAGCGGTACGTTGCGGATGAATTCGACATAGGCGGCGATGGCGGTCCGGACCAGCCGCCCGGCCGATACGTACCAGACCGCCAGAAGCAGCCCGATAACGATGCCGATCGCGATGGAGATCACGGCCAGTTCGAGGCTGAGCAGTAGCCCGCCCCAGAGCTTGTCGAAATGCCGCCAGATCAGGTTGAAGTTTAGGGTATAGCCCATGTGTCCCTGTCATATCGAGGGCTGTCGACGAGAAGGAGGCGGAAGGGCGCGGCCCTTCCGCCGGCTTGCATCAGATGACCGGGAAGCCGGGATGGCGCGCCGGCGGCTCCTGTCCGAAATAGTCCTTGAATGCAGCGTCATAGAGCGCCGTCTCATGGCCGAACATGGCGGTGGTGAAGGTCGTGTTGACGAAGGTCAGCCAGTCGGGGTCGCCTTGCCGAAGTGCGGCGCCGTAAAGCATCGAGAACCAACTCTTGCCGGCATCGAAGTATTTGTCCGGATTACGTGAGGCGAGCCAGCGGACCGTCGACAGATCGACGGCGGCGGCGTCGACGCGCTTCGATTCCAGTGCCTGCAGCACGTTGGCCTGCGTGTCAATCTGCATCACCTGCGCCTCCGGCAGGACGATGTGCACATTTGCCTCGGCATCGACGTTTTGCAGGATGGAAATCCGTGTCGCCGAACCGGCGGCAACCAGCTTGTCGAAGGTCTTGTTTTCGGCGTTCGGAAGGGTCAGCAAGGCGATGCCTTCCACGTAATAGGGCCGGGAGAAGTGGATCAGCTGCGAGCGCTGGGCGGTCATGGTCATGAACTGGATCGAGATGTCGACCTTGTTGGTGGTCACGTTCGGAATGCGCTGGGCCGGATCCTGCATGACAAATTCGACCTTGGTCGGATCGTCGAAAAGCCCCTTGGCAAGAATGCGCCCCATGGTGATGTCCATGCCAACCAGTTCGCCGGCATCGTTTTCGAAGTGCCATGGCGCGTTGGTGCTGCCGGTGCCGACGATCACTTTGCCGCGCTCGAGAACGGTGCGCAGCAGGCTGTCCGGTGCCGCTTGCGCCGCCGCCTTCTGAACATCGACCGTTGCTGCTGCGCCCACCACTCCGGCCGTTGCGAGCCCGGCCATTCCCAGTTTCAGAAATTCACGTCTTTTGGATGTGTCGTTCACGGCGACCTCCTTTTCGTGTTGTGTTCCCCTTTGCCGATACATGCATCAGTGATCTGCTGGATTGTCTCTTACAAAAGACACATGTATCCTGTACAAGACAGATACTAACATCAGGAACAAGTAATGCAAGATGGCAATGCCTTGGCAGTTCGGCCGGACGCTGGTCCGGACGAAGACAGGAATTCGGGCTCTCGCGAGAAGGGTCTCAACCGGGTGCTCCATATCCTGGAGTTTCTTCACGCGAACCAGCGTGCGATCGGGATTGGTGATCTCGCCAAGGGAGTGAATGCGCCGCGCTCAACGATCTACACGCTCGTGCGCTCGCTCGTGGATGCGGGCCTGCTGGAAATGGCCGGCGACGGTAATCGGGTCTATTTCGGGAAGAAGCTTTATCTCTACGGAATGGACTATGTGCGCGGCAACGACCTACTCAGGCGAGGGCGTCAGGAAGTCGACAACCTGTCGCGCGAGACAGGCGAGACCTCCGAATTGTGCATGCTGCAAAGCGGCCGCTACACGATTGTCCATTCCAGTCCAGGCACCAGGCCGTTCCGGATCAGTTCGGCCACAGGTCTGCAGATCCCGCTTCCGTGGACCGCTTCCGGGCGGTTGCTTCTCGCCGGTTTCGAAAGGGCGGTGATCGAAGACATGGTGTCCGAAGATGATCTCGTCCTGCCAGACGGCCGCAGATTGCTGCTGGACGACTTCATGACCGATATCGCTACGGCTGGGGCTGCCGGCTACTGTGTAACCTCAGGTCTTGTCGACGCCTATACAAAATGCCTTGCCGCGCCGGTCTTTTCAGCTGCCGGCAAGGTCGAGGCGACGATATGCCTGGTGGTTCCAATCGACACTTCCGAGGAGAAGACCGGCGATCTTATCGCCCTGCTGCGCGAACGCGCCGCGAGGCTTTCGATCACGGGATGAGCAGAATTTGTCGACCGTAAGTGGGATTCGCTCACGCGATGATGTCGGGGATGATCCGGTCTTCCAGCGCCATCAGCCGGTCTTTCAGGAAAAGTTTCTTCTTCTTCATGCGCTGGATCTGCAGAGGGTCGCAGTTCATGGCGATCATCGCGTTGATGGCCGCGTCGAAATCGGCGTGCTCCTGCTTCAGCCGAGAATATTCGAGGCGGATATCAGCCTGTTCCTGTTCGGACATTATCTACCGTCTGCACGTCTGCGGCGCCCAAAAATGGGCCTGATTGGGCGAGGCCGGAGGTATCTTGCACCGGCGCGCAGCCAATACCACATTTCGTATTGTCGTGGAATGCTACCACGCAGCATTCGACATCGATGCCCGATAGTGGCACACTGTCATTATGCCGTCACAGAAGCGAACTTGCGGTGGACGCGCCTTGGACGGCTGCAATCGAGGAAACCATGAAAGGGAGAACCAATCATGTCTCTTGCATCCCATCTTGATGAGCTGCAGCGGAAACACGGCGACATCGAACGCGAAATCGATGATGCGATGAACCATCCATCGGTCGACGACCTCGAAATCGTGAATCTCAAGCGGCGCAAGCTGGCACTCAAGGACGAGATTGAAAAACTGAAGGCGAAACCGACCAAGCACTGACGCTCTTCTACAGCGCCGGCGTCCTTTAGGCGCGCAAAGGACGCTGTAGCCCTTCTGATTTGGCGCATGATCCCAGCGAAAATCGATTCCGATTTTCGAAATCATGCGCGGGGATAGCTGCGCCGCTTTCGGCGCGACTTTTCCGGTGGCAGCCATGCCGTCGGAGCGTTCCCTTGTTTTGTTCCGGCGACGTGGACAGGAAAGATGGCTTGCCGGCCGTCTTCCTGTTATCGATTCGGCAGGTCTGCCTGCCTGTCGCCATTGACAAGCCATCTTTGCTCCTCCACCTCATGCCCGGACCTTCTACAGCGCCGCGCGTCCTTTCGGACCCGCAAACGACGCTGTATTTTGATTTTTGCGCATGATTGTTTCCGGAAACCGATTCCGGAATTCGGAGCTAACAAAGGGCAGCCGGCCATGACCGGATATTTTTCCTCTCCCTTCCCGCGCCGCACCTCGGTCGGTGTCGATGTCGGCGGCGTGATGGTCGGCGGGGGTGCCCCTGTCGTCGTTCAGTCGATGACCAACACCGACACCGCCGATGTCGACCAGACAGTTGCTCAAGTTGCGGCGCTACATCGCGCCGGCTCCGAGATCGTGCGCATCACCGTCGACCGCGACAAGAGTGCTGCCGCCGTGCCCGCCATCCGCGAGCGGCTCGGACGGCTCGGCATCAACGTGCCGCTGGTCGGCGATTTCCACTATATCGGCCACAAGCTGCTTGCCGACCATCCGGCTTGCGCCGAGGCGCTGGCCAAATACCGCATCAATCCCGGCAATGTCGGCTTCAAGGACAAGAAGGACCGGCAGTTCGCGGCGATCGTCGAGATGGCGATCCGGTACGACAAGCCGGTGCGCATCGGCGTCAACTGGGGGTCGCTCGACCAGGAGCTTCTGACCCGGCTGATGGACGACAACCAGCGGCAGGGCTTTCCGCTGACCGCGCAGGAAGTGACGCGCGAGGCGATCGTGCAGTCGGCGATCCTATCGGCCGAAATGGCCGAGGAGATCGGCCTTGGCCGCGAGAAGATCATCCTGTCGGCCAAGGTCAGCGGCGTGCAGGATCTGATCGCGGTCTACACCGAGCTTGCCACCCGCTCCAACCACGCGCTGCATCTCGGCCTCACCGAGGCCGGCATGGGTTCGAAAGGCATCGTCGCCTCGTCCGCGGCGATGGGCATCCTGCTCCAGCAAGGCATTGGCGACACGATCCGCATCTCGCTGACACCGGAGCCGAACGGCGACCGCACGCGCGAGGTGCAGGTGTCGCAAGAACTCCTGCAGACCATGGGGTTCCGGCAGTTCGTGCCGATCGTCGCCGCCTGCCCCGGCTGTGGCCGCACGACCTCTACCGTGTTCCAGGAACTCGCCCAGAATATCCAGGCGGATCTGCGCAAGAACATGCCGGTGTGGCGTGAAAAATACCCCGGCGTCGAGAACCTCAAGGTCGCGGTGATGGGTTGCATCGTCAACGGTCCGGGTGAATCCAAGCATGCCGATATCGGCATTTCGCTGCCCGGCACCGGCGAGACGCCGACGGCGCCAGTGTTCGTCGACGGCAGCAAGGCGGCGACGCTGCGCGGCCCTTCGATTGCCGCCGACTTCGAAAAAATGGTCGCCGATTATATCGAGCAGCGGTTTGGGCAACCTGGCAAGGCTGCGGCGGAGTAGGTCGATGCGGCGCTTCCGCTGGGCGACGCCGATTTTGCTTGGTGGATTGGTTTTGCTTGGTGGGCTGGGCTGGGCGACAGCCGCCCACGCCGATCCGCCGCGCCCCGCCAAGCAGCGGCTGCTCGACCGTGTTTGCAACTTGATCGAGGCCCATGCGGATCAAAACGGCCTGCCCAAGGATTTCTTTGCCCGGCTGATCTGGAAGGAAAGCCGCTTCGATCCCAATGCGGTCAGTCCGGTCGGCGCCGAAGGCATAGCCCAGTTCATGCCGGGCACCGCCAAGATACGCGGTCTCGCCAACTCCTTCGATATCGAGCAGGCCATCCCCGCCTCGGCAAAATATCTCGCCGAAATGAAGACCGGCTTCGGCAATCTGGGCCTGGCCGCCGCCGCCTACAATGCCGGTGAAAGCCGGGTATCGCGCTGGCTGAGTTCCGGTGGCTTCCTGCCGATGGAGACCGAAGACTACGTTCTGGACATCATGGGCGAGCCGGCCGACAGGTTCACCGACACCGCCTATACCGGCACCATCCAGCCGCTCGACAAGAAAGCGAGCTTCGCGGTCGCCTGCCGCAAGCTGCCGGTCATCAAGTCCCAAACCGTGGCCATGGCGTCGATCAACATCAAGCCGTGGGGCGTGCAGGTGGCCGGCAATTTCCGCCGCGCCGCCGCGCTCAATCAATGGACTGGTGTGAAGCGCCGGTTTCCGGCTTTGCTTGGCGGGCATAATCCGGTGGTCAGCCGGGTGCGCTCGCCGATCGGCAGGCGCGGCATCTATGCGGTCCGGATCGGCGCCGACTCCAAAGCCAAGGCCGACAACATCTGCCAGAAACTGCAAAGCGTCGGCGGTGCATGCATTGTGGTGCGGAATCGGTAGGGTTACCGACTGATTGGCCGCCAAACCGCCGAAGCTGTGCTTTCATTTCACGAATTCTGCTGATCCATGGCTCGAGCGATAGGCCCACGATGATCGACCGTCTCTAGGCGATCCCGATCTCGTCCAGTTCTACGATATCGAGAACGAAGGCGGCGTGGACTTCTACTATTGCGTCGGCTTTGCCAGTATGCGGGCTGCGTTCTCGACCTCGGCTGCGGCACCGGACAATTGGCCGCCGCGCTCGCCGACCGGCGCAGGGTGACCGGCGCCGGCGATGCTCGATATCGCCCGCCGCAGAGCCGGCGGGCAGAGGGTCGACTGGGTCGAGGCCGATGCGCGAAACGTCCGGCTCGGACGACGCTTCGATCTGGTGCTTTTGACCGGGCGCGCCTTCCAGGTGTTCCTCACGCCAGAAGATCGACAGGCGGTGCTTCGCACGATCGCTGCTCATCTGGCTCCCGATGGGCGCTTCATCTTCGACACGCGAAAACCAGCCACGGAGGAATGGCTCGAGTGGACGCCGGAACGGTCGCAACGGGAACTGAGTCATCCCGGATTGGGCACGGTAAGAGCGTGGAACGATTTCCGCCACGATCCCGCTAGCGGTGTCGTCACTTACTCCACCCATTACGAAATTCCCGACAGCGGACGGGTGCTCAGCGCCGAATCGAAAATCGCCGTCCCGACAAAGGAAAGCCTTGCGCAGATGCTGGACCAGACCGGGCTGGTCGTCGAAGAATGGCTCGGCAGTTGGCGTGGCGAGCCATACGCTCCGACATCGCCCGAAATCATTCCGATCGGCCGGCTGCGCTAGCCCGGACGTTGCTCTTTGAGCGGTTCCTCATCTTTTGCCTTGACCGAATCAGCACGCGGACAATCTGAAGGCATAACCGGCCAATTGCGGCGCTGCGCTGGCGACGTGCCCACCGATGCAGTTCGTGAGCATCGCGCAGGTTTGGCTGTTCTGAACGCATCGCACCTCCTCGCCAGTATTTTTGGATGCTGAGGAGGAAATCATATTATTTAGTGCGTGCGCCGATAATCGGTGATAAATTCCGTTTACCTGTGACGAAATGGAATAGATGACATGGACCGGCAAGAAACGATGGGTGTGTTCCTGTCGGTTGTCGAGGAAGGCGACTTCTCGGCGGCGGCGCGCCGGCTGCGGATGACCCCCTCGGCCGTCAGCAAAATCGTAGGTCGCCTGGAATCCCGCCTTGGCGTGCGCTTGCTGCAGCGCTCGACGCGGCGCATCAGCTTGACGGCGGAAGGCAGCACCTATGCCGACAGCGCCCGCCGTATCCTGAGCGACATCAAAGAGGCTGAAATCGCGATTCAACCCGGCGCAGAACCGCGCGGCCGGCTGCGCGTCAGTCTTCCGAGCGCCTTCGGCCATCGTTTGATCGTGCCGTTGTTGCCGGCTTTCATCGATCGCTACCCGGCCATTGAGCTCGAGCTGATGTTTACAGATGCGATCATTGACCTGTTGGCTGAGGAGACGGATGTCGCCGTGCGTGTTGCCGCCCAGAGCGATTCCAGGCTGGTGATGCGGCGGCTGGCGCCCAATCACCGTGTCATTTGCGCGTCAGCTCGGTATCTCGAAAAACACGGCACACCGATGACGCCAGGCGACCTTCAACATCATACATGTCTCGGCATCACATCACGCGGCGGCCTCAACATCTGGGAATTCGACGGCCCGGACGGTCCGCAAAGCATGCGTATCCGCAGCCCGATAGAGGCCAACAGCACCGAAGCCCTGCGCCGGCTGGCGCTCGCCGGCGTCGGCATCATCCGCATGTCGGAGATATTGGTCGGGCCGGACATCAGGGCAGGCAGGCTGACCGCATTGCTCACCGGATACAATCATCATGACGGACCGCCAATCTGCGCTGTTTATCCGCCTGGTCGAATTCTGTCGCCGCGTGTGCGCGTGTTCGTGGATTTTCTGGCCGAACAGTTCACCAACCCCCCTTGGCTACATGGCGCGCCGTAAGACGCCGGGAGTACAGTTGGAACAGCGTCAGCTGTTGCGGGCCGCCACGAATTTCGCTGCCTGCTTCAGAACCACGGCGTCTTCGCCATAGGGATGAAGCAAGGCGTGGGCCTGGTCGACGAGGCCTTGAAGTTGGTCCCGCGCCCAGTTCGCGCCGTGCAGTGCCACCAGCGTCGCCTTGCCGGCGGCGGCATCCTTGCCGGTCGCCTTGCCCATCTGGTGCGCATCCGCCGTCAGATCGAGCAGGTCGTCGGCAAGTTGAAAAGCAAGCCCGATCGCCGAGCCGAATTCCGCCAGTCTTTCACGGTCGGCCGCTGGCGCGCCGGCAAGGATTGCGCCCGCCTCGCAGGCGAAGCGGATCAACGCACCGGTCTTCATCGCCTGAAGCCGGATGATGCCGGCTTCGTCCGGCCTGATACGCTCGGCTTCAAGATCGAGCATCTGGCCGCCGACCATGCCGCCGGCTCCGGCGGCGCGGGCCAGCGCCAGCACCAGCGCCGCCCGTCGCTCGGCCGGCAGCATCGTCGCTTCGTCGGCAATGATGTCGAAGGCGAGCGCCAGCAAGGCGTCGCCGGCGAGGATGGCGGTCGCCTCGTCGAAGGCCTTGTGCACGGTCGGCTGGCCGCGGCGCAAATCGTCGTCGTCCATGGCCGGCAGATCGTCATGGATCAGCGAATAGCAATGCACGCATTCGAGCGCGGCCGCCACGCGCAGCGCCGCCTCGCCGTCGGCGGAAAACAGCGCGGCGCTTTCCATGACCAGGAAAGGGCGCAGGCGCTTGCCGCCGTTCAGCACGCCGTGGCGCATCGCCTCCATCAGACGCTGCGGCCGCGCGATCTCGCCTGAAAGCGGGCGGTCGCCGAGCAGCTGCCTGAGCAGCGCCTCGATCGGCCCTGTGCGTGCGACAAGCGCTGCCTCGAACGGTATTTGATCGTCTTTCGTCATGCCGGGGACGGGGTAGCCGACACTCAGACGTTGCGCAAGAAGCCAAGCGCCATTATGCCGGGGCAGGGAGCAGCATGGATTGAGCGGCTTGGCGGAACCGATCGTCGATCACGAAACCGAAGGGCTGGACATGGTGAGGCCGAAACGCGGCAACCGCATCGGTCTCAAACGTTGGCCCCGGCACTGGGTCCGGCGCGGTATCACCGTCGCCGTCGTGCTGGCGCTGATGCCGGTGGTGTTGACCTTTCTCTATCTGCCGCCGTTCGTGCATCCGGTATCGACACTGATGCTGAAGGATCTGGCGACGTTTTCCGGCTATGACCGGCGCTGGGTCTCGATCGACGATGTGGCGCCGGCGCTTGCGAATTCGGTCATCATGTCGGAGGACGGGCAGTTCTGTTTCCATCACGGCATCGACCTTGGCGAGTTGAGGGGCGTCGTCGACGATGCCTTGGCCGGGGAGATGACGCGCGGCGCATCCACCATTACCATGCAGACGGTGAAGAACCTTTATCTGTGGTCGCGGCCGCTGGGCTCGGTCCGGAAAGTCGTCGAGCTGCCGCTGGCCGTCTATGTCGACATGGTGATGTCGAAACGGCGCATCATGGAAATCTATCTCAATATCGCCGAATGGGGGCCGGGCATCTATGGCATCGAGGCCGCCGCCCAGCACCATTTCGGAGTTTCGGCAAAACGATTGTCGCGTCGCCAGGCGGCACTGCTTGCCGTCACCTTGCCGAACCCGATCGCACGCAACCCGGCGAAACCCGGACCGGGACTGAGACGGCTGGCCGCGCTGATCGAGCGGCGCGCGGGTCGGTCCGGCGCCTATGTCGGCTGTCTGCGATAGCTTAAAAAATTTCGCGACGGCGCTGGCCAAAACTGCGCAGGGCGTGTATAGGCACCCGACTTTCTCAGATTCCGGCCCCTGACGCGGCCCTTTCACGAGGGCAGCCGGGGCATTTTGACCATGTAGTGGAGCATATCCATGGCCGTACCGAAACGAAAAACCTCTCCGTCGAAGCGCGGCATGCGCCGTTCGGCCGACGCCTTGAAGGCCCCGACTTATGTCGAGGACAAGAATTCCGGCGAGATGCGCCGCCCGCATCATATCGACATGAAGACCGGCATGTATCGCGGTCGCCAGGTTCTGGAACCGAAGGAAAGCTGAAACAGCTTTCGACGGTTTGTGACTATCGAAGGACCGGCCATTGCGCCGGTCTTTTTGCATTGTGCGCAGATGATCGCCCACCGGATCATCTTCGAACAGCCCAGCGGCCATGCCGGATGGCGGCCGGGCCGGCTGGCACTGTTATTTCGCACGGTCTTTGTCCGTGTTCGCGGTCATGTGCGAAATTTCTTGACGGCGAACGCCGAGCGCATACTAGAGAAGGCTGTCCAACCGGAGCCGCCTGATGTTCGGTGCCATCCCGCTGCTGATCGTGCCCTTCGTCCTCTATAATCTCGGGCTTCTGGGAATATTCGGCGGCGGCGACGATCCCTGGGCAAGCGAAATGTTCTCGATCCGCATGATGTCGGGCGGGGTGTTCTCGATGACGCTCGGCGATCTGATCGTGCTGATCGGGCTGATCCTCTTCTTCATCGAAATCGTGAAATCGACGCGCACGTCAAACGCGTCGGTCATGGACCACCTGTTGTCGACCTTCGTCTTCGTGGCGTTCCTGGTCGAGTTCCTGCTGGTGAAGGGTGCGGCGCACTCGGTCTTCTTCACGCTGATGGTCATCGCACTGGTCGACGTCCTGGCCGGTTTCTCGGTGTCGATGCGGGCGGCCACTCGTGACATAAACGTGAACTAGAGGCCCGGCCTTAGCCTGGATCGGCGGTGAAGCCAGCCGTCTTGATGCCCGCGGTGGCGGCTGCTTTGAATCAGCGCATGATCTTTTCCGGAAACCGATTCCGGCTTCCAGCGTCATGCGCAAGGAACCAGCTCTATTTTTTCTTGGCGCGCGGCTTCTTTGCCGGAGCAGCAGGCGCATTGGCGAGGTCTTCCGCTTCCTTGGCGAGGCGCAGCGCCCTCAGTTTGTTGGTCTTTATCTGGCGGGCGTCGCTCTCGGCGACATATTCCGCCATCGCCTTCTGACGAACCGTGGCTGCCTCTTCCTGCTTCTTGAAACGCAAATCGGCCCGCGCGCGGGCAGTATCCTTAGAGTTCTCAACCAAGGGCTTTTTCCAATCCCGCAAATTATAGCTTTCAATCCCTTTAATAGCAGAGCCGGTCTGCGATGGGGAAAATAAGTTTGTCAGGCGTCAGGATCGCACCCGGCGCCCGGCGCCTTTCGGGCGACAACCGCCTCGTATCCAGCCTGCAAACTAGCACGTACGGTGGCATCCGGCGGCGTGTTGGAAGGCGTGCCCAGATGTTCATGGCGCAGTTCGTCCATGAACTTTTCCCACATCGGCGGGCCGCCCTTTTCCAGAAGCTCGGCGCGGATCGAGAGTTCCTCGCTGACCGGCAGCCAGACGCGACCCCAGGCGCCGAGATGCGCCAGGATCGGCACCAGCGTTATCGCCATTTCGGTCAGGCTGTAGATCGCCTTCTGCTTGTGGGTGGGATCGTCGGCCCTGGTCAGCATGCCGAGATCCATCAGCCGCTTCAGCCGATCGGCGAGAATGTTGGAAGCGATGCGTTCCAGCGATCCGTTGAGCAGGTCGCGAAAGTGGCGTTTGCCGCCGAAAATCATGTCGCGAAGAATGATCAGGCTCCACCGGTCGCCAAACACTTCAAGCGACAGGTTGATCGGGCACCCAGACCGGCGATCGATGCTCATGCGATTCTCCAAGAAACCGGTTGCATTATCATATCAGTTTTATTATCGTGCAACTGATTGCAAAATGCAATCAGTTTATAAGGAGGAGACTGCGATCATGATGAAGGCTGCGGAACCCGAAATCGCGTCCCAGACATTTGGCGACCCCGCGCACCCATCGGTGCTGCTGATCATGGGCGCCATGGCTTCTATGCTCTGGTGGCCGGAGGCGTTCTGCCGGACACTGGCCGGCAAGGGTCTGTTCGTGATCCGCTATGACAATCGAGATACCGGCCGTTCGATCAAATATGCGCCGGGCGAGCCGCCGTACACATTCGACGACATGGCGGACGACGCCATCCGCGTTCTTGACGGCCATGGCGTCGCGAAAGCGCATGTGGTCGGCATGTCGATGGGCGGCATGATCGCGCAGCTTGTGGCGCTGAAATATCCGTCGCGGGTCGTCTCGCTCACGGCGATCAGCACTTCTCCTGTAGGAATCGACACGTCGCATCTGCCTGGCACGACCGAGGCTTATATGAAGCATTCGGCCGAAGGCGCGAAGGTCGACTGGTCTGACCGAGCCCAGGTGATCGACTTCATCGTCAAGGACGCGCACGCGATCGCAGGCACCGCGCATCCCTTCGACGAGAAGCGAACGAGGGCCTTCGTCGAACAGGACTACGACCGGTCCGGCGGTTTTCTAAGCGCGACCAATCATTTCATGCTCAAGGGCGGGGAGGACTGGAAGGGGCGGCTGGGTCAAATGACGGCGCCGCTCCTCGTTATCCACGGCACCGACGATCCGATCTTTCCGGTCGAGCATGGCGCCGCTCTCGCCGAAGCGGTTGCCGGCGCGAGGCTTGTCCGTATCGAAGGCGGCGGCCACGAACTCCATCCCGACGATTGGACCACGATCGTTGATGCCATCGTCGCCCATAGCCAAGGCCAGATAAGCGCGGAGCCGGACCTTGACACACCATCGGCAATAGTTAAGTAATCGCTTCAGTGTTGAGCTCTGTAAACCATGCAGCGGCGAACCACCAAGGGAACGAGCAAAACGATGTCCTTGACGATGCATCTCCATCCGCTGGCCTCCTTCTGCTGGAAGCCGCTGATCGCGCTCTATGAGAACGGCAAGCCGTTCACGTCGGTCGTCGTCGATCTCGGCAATGAACAGTCGCGCGCGGCGTTCCTGAAATTGTCGCCGGCGGGTAAGATGCCGGTGCTGCGCGATGAAGCGCTGGACCGGACGGTGCCGGAATCGACGATCGTCATCGAATATCTCAACGCGTATTATCCCGGACCGGTCGAGCTGATCCCTGCCGATATCGATCTCGCCCGCCAGACCCGCCTCGCCGACCGCTTCTATGACTTTTACGTGCAGCACCCGATGCAGAAGATCGTCGGCGACCGCCTGCGGCCGGAAGGCAAGACCGATCCGTTCGGCGTCGAGGAGGCGCGCGCCCAGCTGCGCAGCGACTACGCCATCATCGAACAGGACATGCAGTCGAGGACATGGGCGATGGGCGAGGCCTTCACGATGGCCGATTGCGCCGCCGCCCCGGCATTGTTCTACGCCAACAAGGTCGAGCCGTTCGGCGACAAATATCCGGCGGTGAGACGCTATCACGACCGGTTGCTGAAACGCCCATCTGTCGCCCGCGTGATCGAGGAAGCGCAGCCCTATTTCAAGCTCTTCCCCTACAACAACGGCTAAGCCCGATGCTGCAGGATACCGCCCAGCTCGACCTGATGTTCCAGGCGCTCGCCGACCCGGCGCGGCGGCACATGGTGGAGCGGCTGTCGTGCGGCCCCGCCTCGGTAAGCCAGTTGGCCGAGCCGCTGGCGATGTCGCTGTCGGCGGTCGTCCAGCACCTGAACGTGCTCGAGGCGAGCGGTCTCGTCCGCACCGAAAAGCTCGGCCGGGTGCGCACCTGCCATATCGAGCCGAAGGCGCTGAGGACCGCCGAACACTGGATCAACGAACGGCGCCTGGCCTGGGAACAGCGGCTCGACCGACTCGGCGCCTTTCTCGCGGAAACCAAGGACGAAACTGAAGGAAACTGAGGAGGCCAACATGAGCGAACGCTCCGTCGTCCATTCGACCATAGTGCTCGAACGCAGCTACGACGCTTCGCCGGCGCGGGTGTTCGCCGCCTGGTCCGATCCCGCCGCATTGCAGCGCTGGGGCTCGCCCGGCGAGGGGTGGGAAAGCAGCATTGACTGCTTCGAGTTCCAGGTGGGCGGCATTGCGCTCAGCCGTTTCGGACCCAAGGGTGGCGAGAGTTATGTGCACGAGACGCGCTACCTCGACATCGTGCGCGACCAGCGTATCGTCTCGGCTGGTGGCATGACCAGCAGCGGCCAGCGATTGTTTGTCGGCCTGCTGACGGTTGAATTCAGTCCAGAAGGCACAGGCTGCCGGCTGGTGATGACCGAGCAAGGCGCCTTTCTTGACGGCCATGATCAGCCCGAAAACCATCAGGCTGGCTGGAGCCAGATGCTCGACAACCTGCGGGTGGAATGCGCGTGAGCGCCGCAGCCTGAGCCAAAGACCAGCAGAATCGGGAGGACAGTATGAAACTCTACTGCGGCATTGGCCCGAATTCCTACCGCGTTCGCATCTTCATGGCTGAGAAAGGCATCGACGTTCCGCGGGTTGAAGTCGACCTGACAAAAGGCGAGCACAAGGCGCCGCAATTCCTTGAGCTCAACTCACTAGGCCAGATTCCCGTGCTCGTGCTCGATGACGGGACGGTGATCACCGAAAGCATCGCCATCTGCCGCTATCTGGAGGCGCTTCATCCAACGCCGGCACTGTTCGGCTCAGACGCGGTCAGCCAAGGCAAGGTCGAGATGTGGAACCGCCGCGCCGAGATCGAGATCTTCGGAACGATTGGCAGCATTGCCCAGCATTCCGATCCCATGTTTGCGGAGCGGCTCGTGCAGTTCCCGGCTTTCGCCGAAGCGCAGCGCGAAGCCGTTCCGGCAAAGTGGGCGTGGCTTGACCGCGAGATCGCCGATGGCCGCCGGTTCATCGCCGGCGACCAGTACTCCGTCGCCGACATCACCGCCGCCGTCGCAGCGTGGCTTGGCGCCTTCTTCGGAGCCGACATCCCGGACTCGCTCGTCAATGTCCATCATTGGCTCGACCGTGTTCAGAAACGTCCAAGCTGGAACGCTTAGGCCGATGCCCGACACTGTTTCAATGGGACGATATGTGGCTCAACGCCAAGCACCTGAATCCTAAGGAGCTTTCGCCATGCCTGTCAAAAGCAGATCGGATCTGATCCGCAGTTACTTCGCCGCCTACCAAGCCAACGACCGCAGCGTCATCAAGGCGGTGCTGACAGACGATTTCACCTTCACCAGCCCCTACGACGACGCCATCGACCGCGCGACCTACTTCGCGCGCTGCTGGCCGAACAGCACGCTGTTCAAGTCGATCGCCGTCGAGAGGATTTGCGAGGACGGCAACGGTGCTTTCGTTCTCTATCGCTGCGAAACGCTCGACGGCAAGGTCTTCCGCAACACCGAATTGCATTCGTTCCAGGACGGTAGGCTGCACAGCGCCGAGGTCTATTTCGGCGCTACTTACAAGGACGGCGTTTTCGTCCCGCAACAACCATTGACCTAGCTCATCGGCCTGCCGAGGAGGTATGACGGAGCAGTGTGCCTTTCTCGACAGCCACGATGATCTCGGCACCCGCAAGCAAAGCATGGCCCGGGCGAGCTGCTCGACGCGCCTGGTGCGCTACTGGCAAAGACGCGACGGCGCATCTCAGTTTCCGGGCGAGCCAAGCTGCTCTGCATCCCAGAACTGGTCGAGCCAGATGTTGAGCTTCAGGAAGCCGGCATTGCTGACCGTATAGACGCGCCTTGTCCCTTCCGGCTTGGCGTTGACCAGTCCGGCATCGAGCAGCACCTTTAGATGCTGCGAAACAGCCGGGCGCGAGACTGGCAACCCGGCGGCCAGTTCGTTGACGGTCTTCGGGCCGCGCCGGAGCTCTTCCAAAAGATGGCGCCGGTTGGGATCGGCAATCGCCATGAAGGCGTCAGAAAACATCATGCCTTATTTGTGGGGCAAAGTTTTCTAAATCTCAACCGTTGGTTTCAGGCTTTCTGCGCGGATCGAGCCGCAATGCTTCCGGCGTGATCGAGCGCTCGGCCGGTTGCGTCTTGAAGGCGTCGCGGTCTTCGATCGGCACCGGCGCGCGCCGGCTGATGCGCAGCAGCGTATAGCCCGCCAGGCAAAGATGCGCGAAGGCCGTCGCAAGGAACAGGCCTTCCGGCCGCATCCAGCCCATCAGGCCGGCGGCCAGCAGCGGCCCGACCATCGTGCCGAAACCATAGAGCAGCAGCAGGCCGCCCGACACCTTGACGAAATCCTCCGCCCGGGCGTGGTCGTTGGCATGGGCAACGGCGATCGAATACAGCGTATAGGCAAAAGCGCCGTAGGCGGCGGTGCAGATGATGACGAAGACGCCGGAGCGCGGCTCGAACAGGAAGACCGCGACGGCGAACAGCGCCGCGCCAAAGGCCAGGCCCGCCAGCACAAAGCGGCGGTCGGTCTTGTCGGAGAGACGTCCGGCCGGAAGTTGCATGGCGGCGCCGGCGACGACCACCAGGCTCATCATCAGCGCGATCTCGGCCGTGGAAATGCCGATACGGGCGCCATAGACGGCACCAAGCGTGCCCCAGGCGCCGTTAGCGATGCCGATCAGAACGCAGGCGATCGCCGACACCGGCGAATTGACATAGAGCCCCTTGACGTCGAGCGAGACGTCCTGCAGCGGCTTGGGGTGCGAAGCTGTCGACACTGCGGTCGGAATGAGCGACAGGCAGAACAGGATACCGGTGATCATGAACAGCGAGGCCGACTGCACGTCGCCGCCGGCAACGATCATCTGGCCGCCCATGATCGAGGCATAGGTGACCATCATGTAAAGGCCGAAGACGGTGCCGCGGTTCTCGTTGGTGGACTTCTCGTTCAGCCAGCTTTCGATGACCATGAAGGCGCCGGCCATGGTGAAGCCGGTGAAGGCGCGCAGCAGGATCCAGACATATTCGTCGATGATCAGGCCGGTGAGCAGCGCGACGATGGCTCCCGATGCCGCAAAGGCGCCGAAAGCGCGTACGTGACCGGCGCGACGCACGAGGCGCGGCGCAAAAAAGCAGCCGGTGACGAAGCCGCCGGCCCAGGCCGTGCCCATCAGGCCGAGCGATGCGGTCGAGAAGCCTTCCAACTGGCCGCGCAGCGGCAACAGCAGCCCGTGCAGCCCGGTCGCCGCCAGCAGGAAAGCGGTGCCGCGAAGCAGCGAGAGGATCGGTCGGTAGCTTGCAAACATCATTTAGCTGATCCGGCTGGAATCTAGAGAGGATCTGAAGACAGCCGCATTCGAGCTTTTCGGCGGCGGGCGATTCGGCTCTGGAAACTATTCGCGGCGGAACAGCGCCTCGGCCGCTGATTTGGTGGTGCTCTTGGTCTTGAGCTCGGCTTCGAGCCGGGCGATCTCGTCGCGCAAGATGCCGATCCGCTCGGACAGTTCGTCGACGGAAAGCAGCGACAGATCCTGCCCGATCTCATGCGGGCGGGCTTTCTTTTTGGGTTCGTCGTCGAAGATCGCCATAGTCGCTCCTCGCTCATGCGCAAAAAATTAAACTGCTACCATTGCGCGTCCAATCGAACGCCCGACGCTGCAGTGGCCATTTGCCTGATTTGGCAATCAGCATACATAGGGCAGGGGCATGGATGCAAATAGTCGGCAAGAAAACCGGCAGCTGGCAAGAAACTGGCGAAGCGAGACGGGAAAATTCATGGCGAGTGGACAGAACAAGATTCCGGCGAAGATGACGGCCATTGCGATCTCGGAACCCGGCGGACCGCGAGTGCTGAAACCGGAAACGCGCGACGTGCCCGTGCCCGGTCCCGGCGAAATCCTGATCCGGGTGCGCGCTGCCGGTGTCAACCGGCCGGATGTGCAGCAGCGCAAGGGCGTCTATCCACCGCCGCCCGGTGCGTCGGATCTGCCGGGTCTCGAAGCGTCCGGCGAAGTTGCAGCCCTTGGCGACGAGATATCGCGCTGGCGTGTCGGCGACCGGGTCTGCGCGCTGACGCCCGGCGGTGGCTATGCCGAATACGTCAAGGTCCATGCCGGCAGCGTGCTGCCGCTGCCCGCCGGCTTTACCCACACAGAAGCGGCGGCGGTACCGGAAAACTACTTCACCGTCTGGCATAATGTCTTCGAGCGCGGCGGCCTGAAGAGCGGCGAGACGCTGCTCGTCCATGGCGGCTCGTCCGGGATCGGCACCACGGCGATCCAGCTCGCCTCGGCCTTCGGCGCCTATGTCATCACCACCGCCGGCAGCCAGGAGAAGTGCGACGCCTGCCTGAAGCTTGGCGCCGACCGGGCGATCAACTACCGCGAGGAGGAATTCGTCGCGGCGGTCAAGGACGCGACCGGCGGCAAGGGCGCCAACGTCATCCTCGACATGGTCGGCGGCGACTATGTGGCGCGAAACTACGAGGCCGCGGCTGTGGAAGGCCGCATCGTCCAGATCGCCACGCAGAGCGGGGCGGTGGCAAGCGCCGATTTCTCGAAGATGATGGCCAAGCGGCTCACCCACACCGGCTCGATGCTGCGGCCGCGCACCGTCGAATTCAAGGCGGCAGTCGCCGCAGCACTGGAGGCGCAGGTGTGGCCGCTGCTTGGCACCCGCAAGGTAGCACCCGTCATGGACATGATCTTCCCGCTCAAGGAAGCGTGGCGGGCGCATGAGCGAATGGAGGACGGCGACCATATCGGCAAAATCGTGCTCGATGTCGGCTGACGGTCGGTAAACAAGCTGAACAAAACCTTAATTGTGCAATGCAACAAACGCATTGCGGCCATGCAAAAGCGTCTGTTCAACCTTTCATCAACGATGCCTATTTGAGCGGCATCGAAACGATGGAGGACTACCATGAACCCGATCCGTGCTTTCCGTAATTGGCGCATGTACAATGAAACCGTGCGCGAACTGAACCGCCTGAACGCCCGTCAGCTCAACGACCTCGGCATCAACCGTGGTGACATCGAGAGGATCGCCCGCAAGGCGCTTTGATCTCGAGCGTGATCTCGCCCGAAAGCATCAAGCCGCTTTTTCGCGAAGTGGTGCTTCGGTCCGAGATCCTGCTTTAGAAGCCAGAGCCGCAGCAGACGGGTTTCCCGTCGCCGGTTCCGAGCCCGCTGGACCCTGTCCGGCGGGTTTTGTCGTTTTGAGGTCCGTCAAGCAGCGGCGGTTGCGTGTGTCTCAATAGCCAAGTGCGGCAAAACCGAGCGCCACCAGGGCTCCTCCCAGCACGATGTCCGCATGCTTTCGGAAATGACTGTAAAATCGTCGTGTGGCCGGTTGGGAAATGGAAAGGCCGAGAAGACCAAACCAGGCGATCGCAATAGCAAACACCAGTGCGACCGCGGACAGGTGAGTTGCCCCACGAGCATTTAAATTCAGCGTGGAGAATGCGAAAAACAGCGCGGTGGCAGGATTTGCCACTGCCGTGACAAAGCCCAGCCGGAAGTATCGAGCGATTGGAACCGGCTTCGGCTCGTTGATGCCGGTCTTGATAGACAGCGCCCGCCGCATCGAATTCCAGCCGATGAAGACCAGCACTGCGCCGTATAGGCTGGCGGCCATCTGGTGTGCGATGCCCCCCGGCAGCGCGCCGGCTCCCGTCGCGACGATCGCCGCCAACGAACTCGCGCCAAGGGCGATACCAGCGGCTGCCGAAAGCGCTGTGGCACGCGAAGCGGTTAGCCCGGTCTGCGCGACGACAGCAAAATTGGCGCCCGGCAGCATTGCCAACAGCGCATAGGAAATGGCGAACGGAAACAACCCCGCCGCGACAGCGTGCCCGGTTTCCAACATCGATCAGCCCACATCGGCGGCGGCCTGCTCTCCTGAAGGCAGCCGCTGCCACCGAGGGCGAAATGTGTATGAAACATGTCCCTTCTAACAGTCGGCAAATGCCGACATGAGGACCTCTTTTTGCCGGATTATCGGCCGCGCCCGCTGAGCGGCTCGCCGAAAGCACGGTGCCGAAGCCAAACGGGTTGATTTGGCACGTTTCGATCTCTCCCGCCAATCTCGCGAGTACCTTCCAAAAACGTTGCGAAACGGCAACGGAGTGGTTATATACGCAGCGAATTTCCCATTTTGGTGGCTCTAAAACCACCGCCCGCGCGGGAACGCGGGCGAACGAGAAGGATATCTCATAATGGCCAATACGCTGCTGATGCCCAAGGCGACCGCCGTCTGGCTGGTCGACAACACCGCGCTGTCCTTCGAGCAGATCGCGCAGTTCTGCGGGCTGCATCCGCTCGAGGTCAAGGCGATCGCCGATGGCGAGTCGGCGCAGGGCATCAAGGGCATGGACCCGATCATGACCGGCCAGCTGACCCGCGACGAGATCGCACGCGCCGAGAAGGACCCGAACCATCGGCTGAAACTGTCCGATCCCAAGGTGCGGGTGCCGGAATCCAAGCGCAAGGGTCCGCGCTACACGCCGCTGTCGAAGCGCCAGGACCGGCCCAACGCCATCCTCTGGCTGGTGCGCAACCATCCCGAGTTGAAGGACGCGCAGATCGCGCGCCTCGTCGGCACGACCAAGTCGACGATCGACCAGATCCGCGACAGAAAGCACTGGAACTCGGCCAATCTGCAGCCGATGGATCCGGTGACGCTGGGTCTCGCTTCCCAGATCGATCTCGACATGGAAGTCAACCGCGCCTCGCGTGGCCGCGAGCAGGCACAGCCGGCCGGCGACACGCTGCTGCCGGCAGCATTGACCGAGCGCCTGGTGCCGGCGCCGGAGAAGCCAAAGGACGAGGATGCGGAGCTCGACGCCAACGCCGTCTTCGCCAAGCTTTCGGCGCTGAAGTCGAAGGACGAGGATAAGGACGACGAGGAGAGATGAGGCGCCTGTCTTCTCCCCTTGTTGTGGGAGAAGGTGCCCCGAAGGGGCGGATGAGGGGTGTTCCAGCTTGGCACCAACAGCGCTCAAGCTACCACCCCTCAACCGTCTTGGCGCTGCGCGCCAATCCACCTTCTCCCACAACAAGGGGAGAAGGTAAGAGCGTCAGCTTCGCGCGGCCCGGTCCGGCGCCATGCCGTAGTCCTCGCTGCGCTCCACCGCCCGATAGAAATCGGCGAGCTGCTTGCCGCGCTCCGGCTTGAAGACGCGGCCGGCGACCACCACTGAAGCGATGCGGTCGATGCGGAAAGCGCGAAAATCGTCGCGCATCTCGCACCAGGCGACCAGCGTCCACACCTTGCCCCAGAACCACAGGCCCAATGGCCTGATGTCGCGCGCGGTGCTGCGACCTGCTTCGTCGGAGTAGTCTATGGTCAGCACCTGGCGTTTTTCCACCGCGCGCTCGATCAGGTCGATTGCTTCGCGGGCGGCGTCGCTCACCACCCACATCGGCGTGTGGATCTCGGTGCGGGCGATGCGGTCCTTTTCGGCATCGGGCAGCACGGCGCCGATCTTGACCAGCGCCTCGTCGGCGGCCCGCGCCATCGCAGCGCCGCCAAACGCGCGCACCATGCGGGCGCCGGCGACCAGCGCCACGATCTCGTCACGCGTGAACATCAGCGGCGGAAGGTCGAACCCCTCCCTCATCATGTAGCCGACGCCGGCCTCGCCGTCGATCGGCACACCAGTCGACTGCAGGTCGGCGATGTCGCGATAGATGGTTCGCTCGGAAACCTCGAGCCACGTGCCCAGCTTCTGGGCGGTGACCAAACGGCCACCGCGCAGATGCTGCACGATCTGGAAGAGCCTGTCGGCGCGGCGCATCGTATGGTCCCTCGGTGTTTATGATTCCAGCCCTTCGCGCTTGCGCTGCGCGGCGACGAATGCCGCACCGAAGGACAATTTCCCTGTTGTCGGCGTCTTTGCATCCAGCACCCGCCAGAACGGCGCGATCTCGCTCAGCGTCATGCTGCGCTCCAGATCCTCGTTGGCGGCCTCGGCGACAGTGCGCAGATGATAGCCGATAGTGACTGGACATGTCACTTCGGCACCGTGCTCGGTGGCGAGCGCGGTGCGCAATGCGCGGACGTCCATGTCCACGCCCTTTGGGATGGAGCGGATGAAATCATCGACCTGCCGTGCCGTCGGCACCAGCATCGGCTGGCCCTCGACGACGTCGCCAACAGTGCGCGCCGACGGCTTTATGCCGTTGGTGCCCGGCGTATTCAGCCTGTCGCTCCAGCTCTTTACCATGCGCCACCTAGACGAAGAGCCCAAAGCTGTTGCCGTCGGGGTCGAGGCAATAGGCGAATGTGCCGGCCGGAATGGAGATCGCCGGCGAGACGACCTGACCGCCGTTCTGCCTCACCCGTTCCATGGCGTCTTCGATTGGTGCGGCAACCGACAGATGGATGGTCGGGCCGGTTCCCGGTGCTGCGGGTTTTCCGGGGTAGACGTGCCCGGATGCCATTCGGTCCTGCGCTGCGAACATGGCCAGCGGGTTCGGGCCGCTCTCCTCCAGGATGAGATCGTTCTGAAGCACCGACCCATAAAAGGCGCGCGCCCGATCCATGTCGGTGACGGGAATCTCGAACCATGCCGACGCTTTTGCAGGGATGATGGCCATGTCTGTCTCCTGATACTGTCTGATACTGTCGCACTATTGCACGCCGCTCCTGACACCATACTGTCAGGAGGCTTCAGCATATTCCCCTTCGGCATACTCCTTGGCGAACAGCGCGCGCATCTGCGCCAAGTCGCCGCTTCTCTGGGGGTAGAGCGTCTTCAAATAGGCAAGAGCGAAAGTGCCGGGCGCCGAACCCCGCGCGGACACGATGCGACCGTCGGCGACGGCATAGGGCACGTCCTGATAGTTCTGGGCGCCGGGGTAACCCGGTTCCTTTTCATTGATCCAGTCACGACCATTGCTGGTGTGTTTGGCCTTCTCGAACAGGCCGGCGCGCGCCAGTGCCAGCGTGCCTGCGCAGATGCCGCCGACCACGCCACGGCGCGCCGCGATTGCCGTCAGCAGTCCGGAGATATCAGGCGGTGCATCGACCCACTGATCGGAGCCGATGACCGCGACGGCGTCGAGATCGGTGTTTTCATCAACCTCGGCGGAGCGGTCGGGCGTCAGCACAAATCCGCATGCCGAGGTCACCGGCTTGCCGTTCGGGGTCAGCGACACCGCGCGTGCACCGAACCACTCGACCGCCGAAGCCGCCAGCAAGCCGTATTCCCAGTCGGCGAAGCGATCGATGAAAAAGACGCCGATGGTCTTCTGTTCGGACATTTCCTGCTCCGTCTTTCGGCGCGCCGGACCTATTATCTGGGCGCTGTAGCGTCGGCATCCAACCGTTGCCGCGAAAAAAGCACCTCAATTGCCGCGGCCGTGGCGGCCTTCGTAATTATCCGGCCAACCGATGTCCTTGCGGATGCTCTGCGGCAACCCATTCATGAAACGCCGGGTGCGGATCTCGTTGCGCATCGTCCGAATCTTGCCGACATAGTGCTGCACACTGCGCAGAATGGTAAAACCGTTCATGGCTGGTCTCCTCTCTTTCGATGGAGACACTATCGCACACCCCTCCTGACAGCAGTCTGTCAGGAGGCTGAGAGGTCTTTGGCGAGCGTGCCAGGTTTTGTCGATTCCGATCCCGCCTGCGCGAGAGAAGCAGGCTTTTTCGTCGCTCTGCGGGTTAAGTCGTTCAGCTTGCAGCGACGGACTGTCGGAATTCGCAATCCTTCTGCGATAGGGACGGCGTTCTGATATTGAAGGAGAAAAATTTTCCAGAGATCAGGGAGACGACCATGGGCCTGCAACTGACGGGAATCCACCATCTAACCGCTATCACCGCGAACGCGCCGGGAAACCTTCGTTTCTACACTGGCACTTTGGGGCTGCGGCTAGTCAAGAAGACGGTCAATCAGGACGACACGTCAGCCTATCACCTTTTCTATGCCGACGCCGAGGCGACGCCTGGCACCGATCTTACCTTCTTCGATTGGCCGGTCGGACGCGAACGGCGCGGCACCAACAGCATCGTGCGGACCAGCCTGAGGGTCGCCAGCCCGGAAAGCCTTGCCTGGTGGAAGGAGCGCCTGGCCGGCGAGACCGTCGCGACGGGAGAGATCGGCGATGTTGGCGGCTACCCGTCGCTGGATTTAGAAGACCCAGAAGGCCAGCGCCTGCGTCTCGTCAGCGATGGCGGCAAGGGCGACAGTCATCCCTGGGCTCAAAGCCCGGTCCCAGTCGAGCACCAGATACGCGGGCTCGGGCCTATCGTCATCAGCGTTCCCGATATCACCAACACTGAAGCGGTGCTGACCAGGGTGATGAACATGCGCAAGGCGCGGGACCATGCCTCGCCAGACGGCGAGGGTCAGGTTCATGTCTTCGAAATGGGAGAAGGCGGGCCGGCGGCGGAGCTTCATGTCGCGGTGCAGCCGGGCTTTGCGCCGGCACGGCAAGGCGCCGGTGCGGTCCACCACGTCGCATTCAGGGCGCCGGACCAGGAGACCTTGCATCAATGGACCGCACGGCTGGCCGAATTCCGCCTACCGTCGAGCGGCGAGGTCGAACGATACTACTTCCGCTCGCTCTATTTCCGCGAGCCAAACGGCATATTGTTCGAAATCGCCACCGACGGCCCCGGGTTCACGGCCGACGAGCCGCTGGAAACGCTGGGCGAAAGGCTGGCCTTGCCGCCGTTCCTCGAACCGAACCGGGCTGCGATCGAGGCCGGCCTCAAGCCGCTGGCATAGCAACGCTTTCGTGAGCGAGCGAAAGGAGCGCTTTGACAGCCGACCGTGATGCTGGTCAAAGGCGGCATGTCGAAACTCCTCGCGCTCGTTATCATTGCCATGATGGTCATCCAGCTGATCAAGCCGCTCGGCTGGCCAGGGCTGAAGCGGCGCAGCGATTTCTGGAAGCTGGCGGTATTGGCGATGGCGGCGATTTCGATAACAGCGGCGCTGGGGCATTGGACCTAAAGTGCGTCGCGTTCGACCGACATCACGCGACGCGCTTTAGGTTGTTGTTTTATGCATGTCGTTTTCGCAAAACCGCTGCACACTTTTGCGCGACATGCATTAGGGCTGGCGGCCCGCTATGCGAGGCGTGGTTCCTTGGCCAGCACCAAGTCGACGAGATGTTCCGCCCAGGCTCGGTAGCCGGCTTCCGAGGCATGAAATCCGTCGGAGGCAAAACCGGCTTCGGCGTCGGTGATCGGCAGGCGCGGCGCCGGCACGGCGCCGCGTTCGAGGCAGAGGCGCTCGCCCATCCGGTTCATCTCGGCGGCGCGGATCTCCAGGATTTTTCCGAGCAGCGGCGGCATTGCCGGTGCCCGGGTGAATTCCAGCACTGGCGACCACACCACGCGCGCCTCCGGCCATTTGGCGCGCAGCGCGTAGAGCAGGCCGCCAAAATCGCTCTTGAAGCGTGGCACCGAGTGAAAGTTCTTGGTGTCGTTGGTGCCGATGGCGAGCACGATATGCGTCCAAGGATCGGCCGACAGATTGGGCAGCACATGGTCGCGGATCTGGCCTGAGGTCGCCGAGTTGAAGCCGGCTGCCCGCCAGCGCACCGCACGGCCAGTGCGTTTCGAGATCAGCTCGGCCAGTTGCGCGGCCAGCCCGTACTCGGAATTGCCGATGCCGACCGAAGCGGCGGAAGAATCGCCAAGCATCAGAAGCGAGACCGCCGGCGCCTGGCCTGATATCTCGTGCATGACCGGACCTTGCGCCGGCAGCATGCGAGTGGTGCGGCGGCGCACGCCGAGCCCCTGCCAGACATAGACCGGAAAGGCGAGCCAGGTGAGGAGGGCTAGAAAGCGCTGCATCGCAAACCGTTAATGGGGCAAGTCCGTTTAAGGGCATAGCGAGCAGCACTTAGCGCATATCGGGCCAAAGGCGAAAGACCTTGCGTCGGCTGCCGGTCGTCAATGACAACAGGCGTCCTGCATTTCGGACCTGTCTGCATATTCGTCGTGCAGCTGCACCCAGTCCATCAGGCTGTGATAGGGACCGGTCTCGTTGCGGCCCTTCGGCGTCAGGTCGAGATAGTGATAAGCGCCGATCAGCGGATCGCCGCCCCTGGAGCGCGGCATGAAGGTCAGGAAGATGTCGCCGTTCTCATCCCTGTAGAACACGCTGGTGCCGGGAAGGTCCTTCGATTTCAGCGCCCGCTGCTCGAAATTGTAGATCGTGTCGCCGGATGCGATCTGCTCTTCGGTGAAGGAAACCTGCATGTCGAAGTTGAAGTCCGAGGCGTAGGACGACACCCAGTCGAATTTCCAGCCCATGCGCTGTTTGTAGGGCAGGAACTCGGCCAACGGCGCCCGCGAGATCACGACCAGCGACACATCGTGGTGCTTGAGGTGCTGATTGGCGCCGTCGATGTGGTCGGCGAGGAAGGAACACCCTTCGCAACGGTAGTCGGCGCCCGGCCCGAACATGAAGTGGTAGACGATCAGCTGGCTTGCGCCGGCGAATAGTTCGGCCAGTTTCTTCGGCCCTTGTTCGGTCTCGAAGACATAGTCCTTCCGGATCTTAAACCAAGGCAATTCCCGCCGTTCGGCAGCGATGCGGTCGCGAAATCGCGTCAATTCCTTCTCGCGCGCCAGATGCGCCTTGTGTGCCTGGAACCAGTCTTCCCGTGAAACGATCTTGTTGTTTGGCATCAGCCCGCTCCTCTTTGAGCCCTAAGGACGTTTGGGCTCAACGCGAGCCGACACGGCCGTCGCGTTTTTTGGGAGCATATGGAACCCGGGCAGATGGCCCGGGTTCGGCTGACGTAGAAAAAATCCGGTCAGGCGGCCTGTTCCAGTTCCGGCTGCCATTTTCCAAGCGCGGCCAGATGGTTCATGTGGGCGCGGTGGGCGAAGGCGGCCTGGGCAGCGGCGACGTTGGCCGCCTTGCCGCTCCACGCCTTCTGTGGCGCCGCCTGCAAGGCTCGGCCGTAGGAGAAAGTCAGCTTCCATGGATGCGGGCCGATGGCGTTGATGGCATTGAGGTTGGCGGTCGCCTCCTCGTCCGATTGCCCGCCGGAGAGAAAGGCGATGCCCCCAATCGCGGCCGGCACCGTTTCGCGGAACAGTTTTATGGTCTTTTCGGCGACTTCCTCGGGGCTGCTGGTCTTGCCCGACTTCTTGCCGGCGAGAACCATGTTCGGCTTCAGGATAGTGCCTTCGAGGACGACGCGGGCCGCGTAGAGCTCGGTGTAGAGTTTTGTCAGCGTTGCCTTGCTGATCTCGTAGCAGGTGCCGATGTCATGGGCGCCGTCCATCAGCACCTCCGGCTCGACGATCGGCACGATGCCGGCCTCCTGGCAAAGCGCCGCATAGCGGGCGAGCGCATGGGCGTTCGAGCCGATCGACGTTGCGGAAGGCACGCCTTTGGCGACGTCGATGTCGATCACCGCACGCCATTTGGCGAAACGGGCGCCGAGCTTGTAATAGTCGGCGAGCCGCTCGCGCAAGCCGTCGAGGCCTTCGGTGATCGTATCGCCGGGGTACCCAGCCAGAGGCTTGGCGCCGGCATCGACCTTTATGCCTGGGATGGCGCCGGTCGCCTTGATGATGTCGACGAGCGGCGTGCCGTCCGCGGCCTTCTGGCGGATGGTCTCGTCATAGAGGATGACGCCGGAAATGTATCTGGTCATCGCCTCCTTGGCGCGGAACATCATCTCGCGATAGTCGCGGCGGCTGTCGGCGGTCGATTCGACGCCGATCACGTCGAAGCGCTTCTTGATGGTGCCGGAGCTTTCGTCGGCGGCCAAAAGACCCTTGCCGTCGGCCACCATCGCGGCGGCAATGTCCTCGAGACGTTCGCTCATTGTGCATCCTCCTGAAACAGTTGTTCCAAGCTAGCAGACCACTAGTGCAAGGCAGGTTCAAGTCGAACCATTCCGAGTGGAAAACTCGAATCGATTGAAACGCGCAAACGCCCTCGTTCGCCTCTCGCCTCAGCGCTTCAGCACATCGACACCGGGCAGCGGCTTGCCCTCCATCCATTCCAGAAAGGCGCCGCCGGCGGTCGAGACGTAGGTGAAGTCGTCGGCGACGCCGGCATGGTTGAGTGCTGCCACCGTGTCGCCGCCGCCGGCGACCGAGATCAATTTGCCGGCCTTGGTGCGGGCCGCGGCGTGCTTGGCTGCCGCCACCGTCGCCCGGTCGAACGGCTCGATCTCGAAGGCGCCGAGCGGACCATTCCAGACCAGCGTCGCAGCGCGGTCGATCCAGTCGGCAACGGTCTTCACCGTCTTTTCGCCGACATCGAGGATCATGGCGTCGGCCGGCACCTCTGATATGGCGACGGTTTCGCTGGCGGCGCCCGCCTTGAATTCCCTGGCGACGACACCGTCGATCGGCAGGATGACGGCGCAGCCGGCTTCGGCCGCCTCGATCATGATCTGCTTGGCGGTGTTGGCGAGGTCGTGCTCGCACAGCGACTTTCCGACATCGGTCCCCCGCGCGGCCAGGAAGGTGTTGGCCATGCCGCCGCCGATGACCAGCGCGTCGACCTTCTTCACCAGATTCATCAGCAGGTCGATCTTGCTTGAGACTTTGGCGCCGCCAACGATGGCGACGACAGGGCGCGCGGGATTGCCGAGGCCCTTTTCCAGGGCGTCGAGTTCGGCCTGCATGGTACGGCCGGCGAAAGCCGGCAGCAGGTGCGCAAGCCCTTCCGTCGACGAATGAGCGCGGTGGGCAGCGGAAAAGGCGTCGTTGACGAAGATGTCGCCATTGGCGGCGAGCTTTTCGGTGAAGTCCGGGTCGTTCTTCTCCTCGCCCTTGTAGAAGCGGGTGTTCTCGAGCAGCAGCACGTCGCCGTTGTTCATGGCGGCGACGGCGCTCGCCGCTGCGTCGCCGATGCAATCGGCCGCGAAGCCGACAGGGCGGCAGAGCACCTCCGCGGTCGCCTTGGCGATCGGCTCAAGCGAGAATTCGGGCGACGGTCCATCCTTGGGCCGGCCGAAATGGGCAAGCAGGATGACCTTGGCGCCCTTGCCGGAAAGCTCGGCGATGGTCGGCGCGATGCGCTCGATGCGGGTGGCGTCGGTGACCTTGCCGTCGGCGACAGGAACGTTGAGGTCGACGCGCACCAGCACGCGCTTGCCATCGATATTGCCAATGTCGTGCAGTGTCTTGAAGCCGGCCATGCTGTTCCCTTTCGCAAAAAACGCCGGGACCTTAACCCGCACCAACGACGATGCAAGACCTGCAATGGTGCTACGCGGAAAATATGACCACGGCTTGTGTCGGAAGCCGTCAGCCCCCGTCGGTTGCTTTTTCCACCACTGGCTCTGGAGACGGTTCCGCGTCCGCCGGCGCCTCGGCACTCCGCTTTTTGATCCGCTTGCGCCAATTGCGCACAAAGGCAACGATGCGGTCGGCGATCTCGCCGGCACTCAGGAACACCGGCACCCGTGCCACCGGCGCGGTCGGCTCGAGGGAAAGACCGAGACCAGTAATCTTGCCCTTGTCGTCGACGTCGCGGACGATCAGCTCGATCGGACCAATCAGCACGCGGTCGGCATATTCGGCATGGCCGCCGAGCCGCTCCGTCACAAGGTCACCGACGGTCAGCTTGCGTTCCTCCTCGGTCAGGCCCGGCGCGTAAGCGGCTTCCAGTTCCGCGGCGGAGCGCGCCGGATCGACGGCGAAGGCGCCGAAGAAGTCCGCATCCTCGGGATCGACCACGGCGCGGCTGGCGAACAGCTTGTCGAGCAGGGCTGGATAGCGATCCGGCACGAAGATGTAGACATGGTCGCCGGCGGCGAGCCTGCCCATGTCCTGGAAGCGCATCGAGCGTCCGTCACGCAGCACCAGCGACGGCCGCGCCCAGCGCGGAATGCGCTCACCGCGCGCCACCGGGCTGCCAGGTGCTACGCGGTAGGCGAGCAGTTCGTGATGGGCGGAGCCCGGCAATTCGAGTTCGACCTTGTCCAACGGACCCAGGCGGGCCGGCACGATCAGGCCGAGGCGGCGCGCCAGCGGTCCGACAGTCCATCCCTGGATGACCAGCGACACCAGCACGACGATGAAGGCGGTGTTGAAGATGAGGCGGCCGTTCTCAAGGCCGCCAAGCAGCGGCGTGATGGCGAGCAGGATCGACACGGCGCCACGCAGGCCCACCCATGAGACGAAGGCGACTTCCGGGCGCGGCAGACGGAACGGCATCAGGCAAAGCCAGACGGCGATCGGCCGTGCCACGAATATCAGGAACAGGCCCAGCAGCACCGCCGGCAGCAGGATCGCCGGAAATTGCGAGGGCGTCGCGAACAGGCCGAGGATCAGGAACATGATGATCTGTGCCAGCCACGACATGCCGTCCTGGAAGCGCTTGAGGATGGTGACGGCGCGGATGTCGGAATTGCCGGCAATGAGGCCGGCAAGATAGACCGCCAGAAACCCGGAGCCGCCAATGGCGCCGGCAGCGGCGAACACCATCAGCGACAGCGTCAGCACGAAGATCGGCAGCAGCCCGTGGTCGAGATTGAGCCGGTCGACAAGCCGCACGATGGCGAGGCCGCCGAAAATGCCGACAATGGCGCCAAGCCCCATGTTGAGAAGGAAGCCGAGTACGAGGTCGGTAACCAGCACCCTGGCCTCGGGATTGGCGTTGGCGGCGATGATCTCGACCAGGCTGATGGTCAGGAAGATGGCGATCGGATCATTGGTGCCGGATTCCACCTCGAGCGTGGAACGCGTGCGTTCGCGCAAATTGATCTCGCCGGCGCGCAACAGGAAGAACACGGCTGCCGCGTCGGTCGACGCGACAGCGGCCCCGAGCAGGAAGGATTCCAGCCAGCTGAGATCGAGCAGATAGTGGGCGACGACGCCGAACAGGCCAGTGGTCAAAAGGACGCCGATAGTCGCCAGCGACAGTGCCGGTCCGGCCGCCTGCCGCAAAGCGTTGAGCGGCGTGCCGAAACCGGAATCGAACAGGATGACCGCCAGGGCCAGCGAGCCGGCAAAATAAGCCAGCCGCGCATTGTCGAACTGGATGCCGAGGCCGTCGGTTCCCGTGGCTAGGCCAATGCAGAGAAACAGCAGCAAGAGAGGGGCGCCGAAACGGAAGGCGATCAGGCTCGAAAACGCGGCGGCAACGACCAGTGCGGCGCCGACCAGCGTCACGAGATAGATCGCATGCTCCATCCGCCAATTGCCCCTCGAATTCGTGTTCCTCTCGCTTTACGGCAGAGTGAGGCGAAGACATGACCGGTGCAAGGCGGGAGGGTGGTTTTTTGCCCTATGCCGCTGATTTTTGAGTGTTTTGGCGCTCAAGGCGCGGTCTTGCCAATCAAACCGTCAGAGCGCCGTTTGCGCATCCAAAAGGGCGCTGGGCGCTCTCATGAAAAACGCCCGGACAGAGCCGGGCGTTTCAAGTCGCAATAAGATGGTTCTGCGATCAGGCGATGGTCTTGCCGAACGCGACGGCGGTGTCGGCCATGCGGTTGGAAAAACCCCATTCATTGTCGTACCAGGACAGCACCGAAACGAAGTTGCCGTCCATGACCTTGGTCTGGTCGAGCGCCATGATCGAGGAATGCGGATCGTGGTTGAAGTCGATCGACACGTTCGGATGACGGGTGACGGCGAGAATGCCCTTCAGCTTGCCGTTGGAGGCGGCGATCACTGCCTCGTTGATCTCCTGTACGGTCGTCGGCCGCTTGGCGATGAACTTGAAATCGACGACCGAGACGTTCGGCGTCGGTACGCGGATGGAGATGCCGTCGAGCTTGCCCTTGAGGTCGGGCAGCACCAAGCCGATCGCCTTGGCCGCGCCAGTCGAGGTCGGGATCTGCGACAGGGCCGCGGCGCGGGCGCGGTAGAGATCCTTATGCATGGTGTCCAGCGTCGGCTGATCGCCGGTGTAGGAGTGGATCGTCGTCATCATGCCCTTCTCGATGCCGACGGCCTCATGCAGCACGGCTGCCAGCGGCGCCAGGCAGTTGGTGGTGCAGGAGGCGTTCGAGATGACGATGTGGTCCTTGGTCAGCTTGTCATGGTTGATGCCATAGACGACGGTGAGGTCCGCGCCCTCCGCAGGCGCCGAGACGAGGACGCGCTTGGCGCCGGCGGTCAGATGCGCCGCGGCCTTGTCGCGGGCGGTGAAGATGCCGGTGCATTCTAGCGCGATGTCGATGCCGAGCTCCTTCCACGGCAACTGCGTCGGGTCCTTGATCGCGGTGACCTTGAATTTTTCGGTGCCGACGGTGATCTGGTCACCGTCAACCGTCACTTCATGCGGGAAGCGGCCATGCACGCTGTCGAAGCGCAGCAGATGCGCGTTGGTCTCGACCGGGCCGAGGTCGTTGACGGCGACGACGTCGATGTCCTTGCGGCCGGATTCGTGGATGGCGCGCAGGATGTTGCGGCCGATACGGCCGAATCCGTTGATGGCAACTCTGACGGTCATTTTTCTCTCCCTGGGAGTTGGAGGCCGAAGATCAAGTCCGCAGCTTCATAACGGCGGGCTGCCAAAGAATCCAGCCGTCGATGGGTTGGATTTAAGTCCACCAGACGGAGGCTGCCCGCAAAACCGCCATGCGCGGTCTCGCGGGTGTCTGGCTTTACTCGGCGTGCAGGCGGGCTTCCGCCGCCTTCACCGTCGCTTCGGCGGTGATGCCGAAATGCGGATAGAGCTGTTCGATCGTGCCAGACGCGCCGAAGCCGGTCATGCCGATGAAGATGCCGTCGGTGCCGATGAAATAATCCCAGCCCTGGCGGATGCCGGCTTCGATGGCGATCTTGATCGGCGCGTCGCCGATCGTCTTGTTGCGATAGTCGGCGCTCTGCTTGTCGAACAATTCGAAGCAGGGGACAGAGACGACGCGGGTCGGATGGCCGTGCTTCTCCAATGCCTCGCGCGCCGCCAGCGCAATCTCGACCTCGGAACCCGAAGCGAAGATCGTCACCGCCGCATCGCCACTGGCGGCGGCCAGCTCATAGGCGCCCTGGCGGCTGAGGTTTTCCGCAACGAAGTCGTTGCGCACCGCCGGCAGGTTCTGCCGGGTCAGCGCCAGCGTCGAAGGCGTCTTTTCCTGTTCGATGGCCAGTTGCCAGCATTCGGCGGTCTCGACCGCGTCGGCAGGGCGGAAGACATTGTGGTTCGGAATGGCGCGCAGTGCGGCCAGATGCTCGACCGGCTGATGGGTCGGGCCGTCTTCGCCGAGACCGATGGAATCATGGGTCATGACGAAGATCGAGCGGATGCCCATCAGCGAGGCGAGCCGCATCGACGGACGGGCGTAGTCGGAAAAGCACATGAAGGTGCCGCCATAGGCGATGATGCCGCCATGCAGCGTCAGTCCGTTGAGCGCGGCAGCCATGCCGTGCTCGCGGACGCCATAGTGAACGTAGCGCTGGCCGTAATCGTCTGATGTGATGTTCTTGGTCTGGCTGGTCTTGGTGTTGTTGGAGCCGGTCAGGTCGGCTGAGCCGCCGATGGTTTCCGGCACCGCGCCGTTGATGATTTCGAGCGCCATTTCCGACGATTTGCGGGTGGCGACCTTCGGTTTGTCAGCGGCGAGCTTCTTCTTGTAATCAGTGATGACGGCGTCGAAATTCGCCGGCAGCGTGCCACTGATGCGACGCTCGAATTCGCTGCGCAATTGGGCGTCGGCCTTGGCAAGGCGGCCTTCCCAGTCGGTGCGTGCTTTGATGCCCGTCTTGCCGGCGTCGCGCCAGGCATCGAGGATATCGGCAGGAAGCTCGAAAGGCGGATAATCCCAACCGAAGAATTTTCTCGCGCCGGCGATTTCCTCAGCGCCGAGCGGCGAACCGTGTGCCTTGTTGGTGCCGGCCTTGGTCGGGGCGCCGAAGCCGATCGTCGTCTTGCAGGCGATCATCGTCGGTTTGTCGGAATGGCGGGCCGCCTCGATGGCATAGGCTATTGCTTCCGGATCCTGGCCGTCGATGTGGCTGGCGTTCCAGCCGGACGCCTGGAAGCGAGCGACCTGATCGGTGTTGTCGGCCAGCGACACCGGGCCGTCGATCGAGATGTTGTTGTTGTCCCAAAAGACGATCAGCTTGTTCAGCTTGAGATGTCCGGCAAGTGCGATGGCCTCCTGCGAGACGCCTTCCATCAGGCAGCCGTCGCCGGCCAACACATAGGTGTAGTGGTCGACGAGGTCATTGCCGAAGGCGGCATTCATGATGCGCTCGCCGAGTGCGAAGCCGACCGAATTGGCGAGGCCCTGGCCGAGCGGGCCGGTCGTCGTCTCGATGCCGGCGGCATGGCCAAATTCGGGATGGCCTGCCGTCCTCGACCCCACTTGGCGAAAATGCTTGATCTGGTCGAGGGTGATGTCCTCGTAGCCGGTCAGATAAAGCAGCGAATAAAGCAGCATCGAACCGTGGCCGGCCGACAGGATGAAACGGTCGCGATCGGGCCAATGCGGGCTCTTCGCATCGTATTTCAGGAACCGCGTGAACAGCACCGTGGCAATGTCGGCGCAGCCCATGGGCAGGCCGGGGTGGCCGGACTGGGCCTTCTCGACGGCGTCCATGGAAAGAAAACGGATCGCATTGGCCATCCGGTCATGTCGTTCACGCGAGGTCATGCTTCCTCCAGTGTGGGGGTTTGGGGCCTTGGGAGAGCCCTGGAAAAGGGTGCGCGACACATAGCAGGCGCGGCTTTTTAGTCAACAAACCGGCGCGCTTTTGCCGATCTTGTTAGTCAATAAACCGGCGCTTTTGCCGGTCTTGTGATGGCCCCAGAAGGGCCTGGGGGCTCTACATTAGCGTTAGCAGGGGACAGTCGCGAGAGCTTTGTTGACGTCACCTTCACACGGCGGGTAATGTTTCAGACATAACGCGTTCTGAACGTGGATGATTCGGTGATGGGCAGGGCGCAGGACGAAAGCCATGACCGGGGAAACGACACTCAAGGAAGTCATCGCCAGGCTGGGTAAGGCCATCGAAGGGCTGGAAAATGCCGTCGCGGCCAAGCTCGAGCACGAGCGTGACTATACGGAAGCCGAGGCGGAGGTGCAGCGCATGAACGCCGACCGCTCGCGGCTGGCGCAGGAACTCGACAATTCCGAAGCGCGCGCCGAACGGCTGGAAGACGCCAACAAGGAAGTGTCGCGTCGGCTGGTGACCGCCATGGAAACCATCCGCGCCGTGTTGGACAGATAGGGGCTGGCCCAATGGCACAAGTCACGGTTTCCATCGACGGCAAGCAGTATCGCATGGCTTGCGACGAGGGCCAGGAAGAACATCTGATCGACCTTGCCGAGCGCTTCGACCGCTATGTCTCGCATCTGAAGGATTCGTTCGGCGAGATCGGCGACCAGCGGCTGACCGTGATGGCCGGCATCATGGTCATGGACGAGCTTTCGGAATTGCAAAAACGCGTCAAGGGCATGGAAAGCGAAGTGCTGACGCTGCGCAAGACGCGTGACGATGCGCTGACCAAGGCCGATAAGAATGATACCGTGCTGACCCAAGCGCTTGGCGCGCTCGCCCAGCGCATGGAAGACCTGGCGACGACGCTGGCGGTGAACAAGGGCTGAGCCAGCGCAGCGGAAATTCCTGCTGCCTTTGCCGAGAAGCAATGAAAATATTTCGCAGCCGGCCTTGATGCCGGCGCAACAGGCGTTTGAAGGATGACGCCGGAGTGGTAGAAAGGCAAAAGCAGCGCCGGTCAATGCCGGCTGCAATCTGCACACACAGGGTAGGGACACGTCATGAGCATCCGAATCAACGATACCGCGCCGGATTTCACGGCCGAAACCACGCAAGGGACGATCAGCTTCCACGACTGGATCGGTGACGGCTGGGCGGTGCTTTTCAGCCATCCGAAGAATTTCACGCCGGTCTGCACGACCGAACTCGGCACGATGGCCGGCCTGGAAGGGGAGTTCAAGAAGCGCAACGTCAAGATCATCGGCATTTCCGTCGACCCGGTCGAAAGCCATGGCAAATGGCAGGATGATATCAAGAAGGCGACCGGCCAATCGGTGAACTATCCGCTGATCGGCGACAAGGACCTCAAGGTCGCCAAGCTTTACGAAATGCTGCCGGCGGGTGCCGGCGAAACCTCGGAAGGGCGCACGCCTGCCGACAATGCCACGGTGCGTTCGGTCTACGTCATCGGCCCCGACAAGAAGATCAAGCTGGTTCTCACCTATCCGATGACCACCGGCCGCAACTTCGATGAGATCCTGCGCGCGATCGATTCCATACAGTTGACCGCCAAGCACCAGGTGGCGACGCCGGCGAACTGGAAGCAGGGCGAGGACGTCATCATCACCGCAGCTGTTTCCAATGAGGACGCGATCAAGCGTTTCGGCGCCTACGAGACGATCCTGCCGTATCTCAGGAAGACCAAGCAGCCCTCCGCCTGAGCGGCCAGGGCGGCACGGAAGGATTTTCGACCTTTTTGCTTCGGCGAAGCATGCAGTGCTTGACGGCGTGGCGCTGGCGAATGACCATGCTCTTCTTTTACCCCGGCAGGGAAAACCATTCCTGCCGGGTGGGAGTTGAGGGAGCCGGGATTGGACGCAACATCGGCTAAGCTGCAGGTGGCAGGCTTTTACGACAAGCCGAGCGGGTCCATCCAGTATGTCGTCGCCGACCCGCAGACGCGACGATGCGCAATCATCGATCCGGTCCTCGATTTCGACGAGAAGTCCGGCGCCACGGCGACGAAAAATGCCGACGCTCTGCTCGATTTCATCAGGGAAAACGGGCTGGAGGTCGAGTGGATCCTCGACACGCACCCGCATGCGGACCATTTCTCGGCGGCCCACTATCTCAGCACGAAGACAGGAGCGCCCACCGCGATCGGCGAGAAGGTCGTCGGCGTCCAGAAATTGTGGAAGGCGATCTACAACTGGCCGGATTTTCCTGCCGACGGATCCCAGTGGAACAGGCTGTTTGCCGCCGGCGAGACCTTTTCGGTCGGCGGCATTCCGGCAAAGGTGCTTTTTTCACCCGGCCACACGCTGGCCTCGATCACCTATGTGATCGGCGACGCCGCTTTCATCCATGATACGCTGTTCATGCCGGACAGCGGCACGGCGAGAGCGGACTTTCCCGGCGGCAGTGCCGCGCAACTCTGGCGCTCGATCCAGGATATCCTCGCGCTGCCGGACGAGACACGTCTGTTCGTCGGTCATGACTACCAGACGGGAGGACGCGAACCCTTGTGGGAGAGCACGGTCGCGGAACAGAAATCCAAGAACACCCATGCTGCCGCCTGCAGGACAGAGGCCGATTTCGTGGCATTGCGCGAGGCGCGCGACAGGACGCTGCCGATGCCGAGGCTGATCCTGCACGCACTGCAGATCAACATGAATGGCGGGCGGTTGCCGGAACCGGAATCCAACGGCCGGCGGTATCTGAAGTTTCCGTTGGATTGCCTTTGACGAGTCGTTGGCAGACGGCACTACGCATTCCGGGAAGTCAGCGCGCGGTGCGATCTGCCTCTTCTCCCCGTCACTATACGGTCACTATACGGGGAGAAGGTGGCGGCAGCCGGATGAGGGGCAGCGCAGACGCCAGCTAGTCTAGCTTCAGAGTTTTGTTCGGCGGACTAAATGTTCATACGTGATTTGCCAAGGGTCGCTCTCGGACGATCTTTCCTCGCCGATCCAATGGAAGCTGTTGGCAGTGATCTCAGTGAAACGCCATCGAGTTTTCAGACCGCGCGAGTCAGTGCCGAGTTGGACAATGTCCTTACCCTCGGCCCGCCCGATCTGGCGCGAGTGATCTCGGTTGAGCGGGTCGTTCCATATGATGTGCCAGCCATCGATCCCAGGATCGAAGATGCGCAAAGTCGTGCCATACATCGTGGACGGCGCAGGGCGCTTGGGCCTAATCCAGACGTCCTGAATCGCGCGGCCTTCGAGCACCCAGCCAAAATGGCATTCTCCATTCCACTTCTGGATTGTGCCGTCGTCGAGGTAGTGGACCGTGTCCATTTCCCAGCTTCCAATTAGCCATCCATACAGGTCCATGTCTTTCGCTCGGTCGGCTGGGGGACCTTCGGATCCGAGAGCGGTGAGAAACGGAAAAATCGTCATCGTCATACTGCCTTTGGTTTCCAAATAGGCGACCTCAATTGCCCAGCGCAGCCCCGGCGATCCATTGTCGCGCCCGCTTGCCGCAAGCGCCACCTTTGTGAAATTTCGCGACGGAAGCCGTGTCGGCGCCGGAACATTGCCGCCACAATTTGCAGCGTTGCGGTTTCCAGGGCTTGGGGAAAATTGCTATAATGCCGCTATGAGCCGGCCAGGCTGATCACACCGATGATTGAGTGGTTTATGGCGACGGATCGGGCGTTCGCGAAGGTGCGGCGGAACCGGCAACCCTAGCTAGAATATGACACCAAGCGACAGTTCCTCTGGCAGTCCGAGGACCAATAAAAAAGGCGGCGCCAGTTGCCTGACGCCGCCGTTATTTGTTGCCGTCGGAAGCTTTATGCCGCCGGCTGCGCCTCGATGGTGCGCAGGGCCTGCATCTGGCGCTTGGCCGCGGCCTTGACTGCGTCCTGCACCTTCTCGAAGGCGCGCACCTCGATCTGGCGCACGCGCTCGCGGCTGATGTCGAACTCGGCCGACAGCTCTTCCAGCGTCAGCGGCTCCTCGGCCAGGCGGCGCGCCTCGAAGATGCGCCGCTCGCGCTCGTTGAGCACGGCCAGAGCGCCCGACAGCATACCGCGCCGGTTTTCCAGTTCGTCCTGCTCGATCAGCGCTTCTTCCTGGCTTTCGTGGTCGTCGACCAGCCAGTCCTGCCATTCACCTGATTCACCTTCGCTCGCCCGGATCGGTGCGTTGAGCGAGGCGTCGCCCGACAGGCGGCGGTTCATCGACACCACCTCCGCTTCGGACACGTTGAGGCGGGTGGCGATCTCGGTGATCTGGTCAGGCTTCAAATCGCCGTCGTCGAGCGCCTGGATCTTGCCCTTCACCTTGCGCAGGTTGAAGAACAGGCGCTTCTGGTTGGCGGTCGTGCCCATCTTGACCAGGCTCCACGAGCGCAGGATGTATTCCTGGATCGAGGCCTTGATCCACCACATTGCGTAGGTGGCGAGCCGGAAGCCGCGCTCCGGTTCGAATTTCTTGACGGCCTGCATCAGGCCGACATTGCCTTCCGAGATCACCTCGCCGATCGGCAGGCCGTAGCCGCGATAGCCCATGGCGATCTTGGCGACGAGCCGAAGGTGGCTGGTGACGAGCTTGTGCGCAGCCGTGGTGTCCTCATGCTCGGCGTAACGCTTGGCGAGCATGTACTCTTCCTGCGGCTGAAGCATCGGAAAGCGACGGATTTCTTCCAGGTAGCGGCTGAGGCCGCCTTCGCCGGAAACGATACTGGGTAATGATTGGGCCATGATAGCGCCCCTCTCTCTTGGAGTGGTGCCCCCGAAATTCGGCGGGCATATATCGCGAACGCCAAAGGCTCGTTCGCGACAACCGGTGTATATAGGAACAAAACCAGAAAGGACAGCATTGGTTCAACACGAAACAGTGTGTCACGCCAAAGTGAACAACGCCGGTCAGGTTTTTGCCGATCAGGTTTTGAATGGATGGAAGGCGGTTCAGAGTTTGCGAAAGCCGTCGACGAGTTCCTCCATATCCCTCGGTACAGGCGCCTCGAACCTCATCGTTAGATGGGTAGTCGGATGCCGAAATTCAAGCAGGCGGGCATGCAACGCCTGTCGCGGAAATGCCTTCACCCGACCTTTCAGCGGCTCGGGCAGCCGGTTCGCCTTGGTGCGAAAGGCCTGGCCGTAATCGGGATCGCCGACCACCGGATGGCCGATATGGGCCATGTGGACGCGGATTTGATGGGTGCGGCCGGTCTCGAGCCGGCATTCGACCAGGCTCGCCGCGGCAAATTCCATTTGCTGCTCGCCAAAGCGCTCGATCACGGTGAAATGGGTGACGGCATGGCGGGCATCGTCGCGGCCCTCCGGCACCACGGCGCGGCGCACGCGGTCAGCGGCGCGGCCGAGCGGCTCGTCGACCGTGCCTGTCGGTCTCGTCGGGATGCCCCAGACCAGGGCCAGATAGGCGCGTTTGAGATCGCCGGTCAGGCCATGGTCGGCAAAGGCCTCCGACAGTGATTTGTGGGCACGGTCGGTCTTGGCGACGACCATGACACCGCTGGTCTCCTTGTCCAGGCGGTGGACGATGCCAGGCCGACGCACACCGCCGATGCCGGAAAGACTGTCACCGCAATGGTGGATCAGAGCATTGACCAGCGTGCCGGTCCAGTTGCCGGCACCCGGATGGACGACCAGCCCCGGCGGTTTGTTGATGACGATCAATTCGTTGTCTTCATAGAGGACGTCGAGCGGGATGTTCTCGCCTTGCGGCTCCGCCGGCTCCGGCTGCGGCATGTCGACCGACACGCGGTCACCGGCCGCCATCTTGCGCTTCGTCTCGTTGACCGGCTGGCCGCCGACCTTGACCGCGCCCTGCCTGATCAGCATCTGCACCCGGCTGCGCGACATGTCCGGACCGAGCTTGCCAGCCAGCCATTGGTCGAGGCGCTGGCCGGCCGCATCGGGACCGGCTTCCAGCACGATCGATCCCCTGTTTGGCGATTCCCCGTCTGGCGATCCGCCCTCCATTAATCCATCCTCTATCAATATGGGGGCCTCTTCGTTATGAGCGCTCATCGAAAATCGTTCCGGAATGTTTTGCCATGGCTGCTGCCGACGAAGACGAGGAAAAGCCGCTCGACCCCGAAGTCGAAAAGGTGCGCAAGAAGCTCGTCCGCTTCGTCGCGATCAATCTCGGCCTGCTGTTCCTCGCCCTTATGGTGGTGATCGCTGCCCTTGTCTACAAAACGCGCACCACGCCGCCGGCCAGCTCGCCGCCCAATAATCCATCACTAGCCGGCGACATCCAGGTGCCATCAGGCGAGCCGCTGACCGGCGACATCGTGCTGCCGGTCGGCGCCAAGGTCATCAGCCAGTCGCTCTCCGGCAACCGCGTCTCCATCGATGCGGAGCTTGCCGACGGCAGCCGCGCCATTTTTGTCTACGACTTCACCGAGCGCCGTATCATCGGTCGCTTTTCGATCCGCAACAAATGACTGCTTTTGCGGAAAATCGCCGCATCGCCACGGTCGCGCTTGTCGTTCCCAATTACGACGAGGCGATCGCCTGGTATGTCGACAGGTTGGGCTTTTTGCTCACCGAGGACGTCGATCTGGGCGGCGGCAAGCGCTGGGTCACGGTGGCGCCGGCCAACGAACAGGGCGCGCGGCTGCTTCTGGCCGAAGCGGCCGATGATGCGCAAAGGGATAGCGTCGGCAACCAGACCGGCGGCCGCGTCTTTTTGTTTCTTGAAACCGACGATTTTGTCCGCGACCACGCGGCAATGCTCCAAAAGGGCGTTGAATTCCGTGAGGCGCCTCGGCACGAGGCCTATGGCATTGTGGCGGTTTTCGCCGATCTCCATGGAAATCTCTGGGACCTCATCGAGCCAAAACGATAGGCTTGCGACTGATGTTTTCCCGGCACCATAGACTGTCCGAAGGCCAGTTGCTTTTTCCCAGCCGTCAGCCTATATCGCCGGTTCTTGAACGCGCCCATCGTCTAGCGGTCAGGACACCGCCCTCTCACGGCGGGAACAGGGGTTCGATTCCCCTTGGGCGTACCAACGATTTCAAGGACTTAGCAAAAATGCCAGCGATGCGTCGAATATGCATCGAATAAACGCCCGCGAATTTCCGTGAACAGATTCGGCGTGAGCCGGAACCGCCTTGTTGCTTTCCAAGCGTTTCCTGCGACTATCGGCAGGTCCCACGCGACATGAATGCAACATGAGGGCGATGATGGGCCGACGTGGGCGGTCACCGCCGCGTTTTTCATGATGTGCATGGGACGTGATCGGCGTCCGGCAAGTTAGCCTTGAGGTCTAGGAGGCAGGATGGCTCTGAGAGCGCATCGTAGGGCACGTGACACGGCCATTTCCGAAGATAAGCACTATCCAGTTCGGGTGACTGTCGTTGACGCCACCGCCTCGGAAAGCGGCGCTGTCTTCCTGACTTTCAGGACCGATGCGCCGGAGCGGGGCAACCTTTGGATGGTCCAGATTGATGGCGAGGATTTTGCAGAGATCATGACCGCAATGATGGCGGTAGACCCCCTAGCAACCACCCTCGCTTTCCAAGACGCCGGCGAAATAAAGTCACCGTTATAGGCGGCAAACATCATCATATTTGGTGAGTTTGCTCCATAATACCGGAAAAGCCCGCCAACCGTGAGGCAGCGAGCTCTGGCCCTCATTTGGGGGCATGTTAGATCCAGCGGTCCCGGCGTTGGTCGCCGGCCACAAGAACAAGGCCCAACAGCAAGCCTACAGCCGCGCCCAGCATGAAGGCGGACGACACCGTGCCAGGATTTTCTTGAACGACACCGGAAGCAGTAGACGCCCTATTGCGAAGTGCTTGCGTTGTCCGAGACACGCTATCAGCAGCGCCCTCATACCAACCAGTAGCTTCCTCGACCACCTCTTCAGCGCGCTCCGCGAGCGTTCGATTGATCTTGTTGATCTCGCGCTTCAGCTGCGCAACTTGCTTCTCCAAGGCTTCCTGTGCTTCCCGCTGCGTCTCCGTCGGCTTTGCGGCTTCGTTTGAGTCGTCGGCCATTTGTGATCTCCCTTTGGGGTGGGGGTTCAACGGCCGCCGCAGCGTAAGGTTCCTCATCGAAAAAAAGCCCACGACCGTGAGGCAGCGGACCCGTCGCGAGATAGATCGATAGCAGCGTTCGTGTCGGCGGCGCGGGTCAATGCGGTCAGCAGTGGGATTTTTATCGGTGCGTCTCTACGAAGGCCTTGCACTTGGGTGACAACTGCCCGCTCTTGCCTACAAGATCGCATTTGCCGATCGGTGTGTTTGGGCAAAGCAGTTTGTAGTCACGGTTGCATGCCTTGCCTTGGAAGGATTTGAAAGTTTTAACCTGCACCGGGCTGGTTCCGCTCTCCGGGCTGGTTACTAGGCCGGTTCCCGTGTCCATCGCTCCGTCACGCCCGCCCTTGCGGCCGCCGCCACCACCGCCTTTCGCAGACGCGATACCGATAATGGCGGCGCATACGACAGTTGCACTCAGCAAGGAAAGCAATGCCCGACGTGATGTAGACATTTGTTCAACCCCTCTCTTTTGAACGATGATTTTCCAGCTAAGCATAAAGCATCAGCAATTGCTAATTTGCGCCGTTCGAGTTGTCAGTTGTGAAAAGCCCGCCACCGTGAGGCAGCGGGCTTGCTGGTGTGGGGCGGGTTAGTGCTTGTCACTTCCGTCGCGGTCATTCCAAAGACGTTCTGCTTCTGCCCATGTGTCGGCAGTCGGGCCCCTGTGCGCCGCAGCGCTTGCACTTGACGTGATAGTCGTCGCCGTCGAAATGCTCGACCTGGAGCTCGCGGCTGGCGTCGAATGGACATTCGCGAAGGCGCGGTGCGGTGCTCATATTCCCCGTTCCCTCTTCCAGTCCATCTCGTTTTGCTGACACCGGGTTCTGACAAAATTCCTGATCGATTGGCGATCTTCGCCTCGGGCGCACATCTCTTTGACTGCGGCGATGATCGCGAAAATTTCTAGCCTCAACCGCTGAGCCTCTTCCGGCGGCAGATCCAGCAGCATTGCATCGAGACTGGTTTTCTTCCGCGTAGCTGGGATCGCGTCAGCGACAGACGGCGCGGCGGTCGCGTCGATGATCGTTGAAGCGGCAGCCAAGGCCGCCGCAGCGGCAGCGGCGGTTGAAGTAGCCGCGAGGCCAAGCAGAAGGCGGCGGCGGTTGATCGCGGGCATGCCTTCGGCGGCTGCCCGAACAGGTGTGTTCGGCATGTGCATTTCCTCTTAGTGGTGATATTCACACCATTAGCGGTAACGCCATAACCAAGTTGCTGTCAATGCCTTTTGGTGATAAAACCACCATATGAAGCCAGTTCAATGCCGTATGGGGCGTGCAGCCCTCAATTGGAGCACCCTCGATCTTGCCAAAGCGGCGGGCGTTGGAGGGAATACTGTCAATCGCTTTGAAGCTGGTCAGGATGCTCGCGTCAGCAGCGTGGACAAGATGCGCGCTGCGCTCGAAGCGGCCGGCGTCGAGTTCATCCCCGAGAATGGCGGCGGCGCCGGCGTGAGGCTGCGGAAATGAGGGAGATATGTCGGGTCCGCTGTCGACGGCTCCAAAAGCGCGAACGTTGCGCAGCTGGACACTTCCGGGAGACAGCGGACTCAAACTAGGGCCAAGAGGGGACAAGGCCCTTTATGGTCCCTATGCGGGAACCATGGTCACAACACTGGGCGGGCACAAAGGTTCCGTCGGCTGAAAAATATATCCGGCGCCTAACGCCTCTTCGGCTTCGGCTTGATTTTCCTCGACCTGCACCTTGTCGCCGATCTCTTTTGCCATGGCTTCTGCCTTGGCCTTGACCTTGGTGGTCAAGACCGTGCGCCAATGCGGCGTTTCGAATACGCTAACGATGTAGGTTGTCGTCGCCTGCATCTGTATGGCGCAACTTTCCTGTTGATGGATGCGGCGCAACAGTTCTTGGGATCGAGCGAGAATGCGCCGGCTCTCTTCAATGGTGGAGCGCAGGCCCGCAATCGAGGTCCGCGTGGCTTTAGCCTGCAACCGCGCACTCTCAACGTACACGTTATCGATTTGCCACGGGTCCATTGCAGTAACTCACTGCGACTAGCGTTTTCGAGTTAGAAATCGGGCTTCCCGCATAAGTGACGGCCAGTCGGGCCCCAGAAGAGCGATAAGCTCGCGAGCCTGCTCTTCGGTTATATTCGCCTCTTTAACCAAGCGCTGAACGATAGAGTCGTCAGGGGCCCTGCTGGGTGTTCTGTCCCTATCGTCAGCCATCGGAAAAAATCCTTAGGTAGCGTAACGCGACCATTTGGATTGAGTTCCTCCACAATGACTTCCGCGATCACGGAATTACTCGGATCTCCCCAAGCTCGGTAGTATCAAGGCGGCGGACCCCAATCCGCTAGGCCGGCGCCCGACAAGGCAATCTACCCCAACGCCCCCCAAGTGGCGCCGGCCACTTTCCCACAAGGCGAGCGCTTCAGTTCCTCGACAGCTTGTGGACCTCCAGCCTGATCGATCGCCGCCCGCTTTGGCGGCTGATTCATTTCGCGACATCGGCCCGGCAACAGTGTATAGACCCTCAAGAGGGGCAAAATCCCCGGATCGGCTGCAAGCCTTGTTTCATCCCATTGCCAATATCGAAGATGTGCAGACGTTGGCGCAGGCCATCGTCAACACGATCGCCGAGCCCTTCGTCGTCCTTGACGAGAAGTTTCGCGTGCTGGCGGCCAGCCGCTCCTTCTACCAGACCTTCAAGGTCGACCCCGAGCAGACGCGCGGCTCGCTGCTCTATGCGCTCGGCGACGGCCAGTGGGACATTCCGGCACTGCGCCTGCTCCTGGAGACGATCATCCCCGAGAAGACCGCCATGGACGGTTTTGAGGTCGAGCATGATTTCCCGAATATCGGACCGCGAACAATGCTGCTCAACGCCCGAAAGGTTCTCTACGACCACAGTTCAGCCGTGACCATCCTACTCGCCTTCAACGACATCACGGCCCGCCGTGCCATCGAGAGGGAAAAGGAAGAGCTTCTCGCCCGCACCGAAGACCTGCTGCGGCAAAAGGATGTGCTGCTGCGCGAAATGGAGCACCGGGTCGCCAACAGCCTGCAGATCATCGCCAGTATCCTTTTGTTGAAGGCCCGCTCCGTCACATCAGAGGAAACTCGTCAGCATTTGAAGGATGCCCATCAGCGGGTTCTGTCGGTCGCCGAAGTGCAGCGCCACCTCCACACCACGACCGGCGTCGAAGAGATCGACGTCGTGTCCTATCTGTCGAAGCTGTGCAGCAGCCTGGCCGTCTCGATGGTTGGTGAAGACCAGCCGATCGCGGTTAACGTCACGGCACATGGCGGCAGGATAGACTCGCAGAAGGCGGTGAGCCTCGGCCTGATCGTCACCGAGCTCGTTCTGAACGCGATCAAATATGCCTTTCCGATGGAGAAGGCCAAGGCGCTGATCCAGGTGTCTTACGAAACCGACGGCGGCGACTGGAAGCTGACAGTGTCGGACAACGGCACCGGCAAACTCACCAGCGAGCCGTCGAGCGCGGGCTTGGGGACAGCCATCGTCGAGGCGCTGGTCAAGCAGCTGGAGGCCAGGATCGAGGTCATCAGCGACACCAAGGGCACCAGCGTGTCGGTGACCAGGGCGACGTTCACCTCGCGTGTGCCACGGGCGGCGTGGACGATCGACCTGGGACCACTGGTGACTCGACATCAGGCTAGTCGAGAAGTACAGGCCACCGAAGCGCAAAAAGCCGTTGCGTGACATGGTGGACTAGCATGGAAACGGGCATTGCTCTCGCAGCAAACATGAGGCACCGCTCCACAGTGGCGCCGGCCACCTTCAGCCCCTTCGTTCGAAAGTTGGCTTCCAATCGCGATTGCGCGCCCGCTGCTGGCCTTCGTAGTCAGGGATGCATGTGAAGAACACCTGCCGGCGGACACGGCCGGCAGCCTTGCAATTCGTCGATTTGCAGCACATCGGATGCCCGCAATTGACATAGATGGTTTCGCGGGCGGCCAGGGTGTCGGCGAGGGTCTTTTGGGGCATGGCGATCTCCGTTGAAGGGCTCGCCGCAACGGGGAGGAATATAATCCTGAAAGCGAGGGCGTCGGCAATAGGGGACGCCCACTCTTTGCTTTTGGGTTGATATTAGCTCAGGGCCCTCATTTTCTTTCGGCCGGACTCTTTGCAACCTTCTCGCTATCTTGTGCGGCAACGGCGCGGCCTTCTTAAAGCATCCGCTTCATCGGCTCGTTGCGTTTTTCGTCAGTGTGAGCACGATAATGGAACGTCCAAAATCCGTATCGGAGATGATCGAGCGCTACGACAGCGATTTTTACGAGCCGATAGGGCGCTTGATAATGCAGTTTGGATTTCTGGAATTCCATATCGATCATTGGCTGTCCGCGCTTGGCGCCGACCAACCGAAGCTGCGGAAAGCGAACAACTTGAATAACAAAATCACTCTGTATGGTCAGATCATCGACCAACACACCACCGAACCGAATGACTTTGCCGAGCGCGATCGCCTCGTCCAGCAGATGCGCGAACTCAACACGTTTCGCAATCGTGTCGTTCACGGTCCGTGGAGCGCATACCTCGTAGAAAAGAAGGCTTGGCAGAAACTCTCATTCAACCGGCAAAATGCAACACACCAATTCTTTGAGGTGACTGCCGATGAAATTCGGGCGGCTGCTAGCGACCTAGCGAAAATCCAGGTAGAGGCGTCTCACTTTGCCTTTGGCTTTCTAGCGGTGAAAATCCAACGCTTGGTACCCACGGCCTGAGTCCCGCTTTGGGTACCCACTTCAACCTGCCCTCGGCAATGGCACCCCGCCGCCGAGCGCGGCGGGGCAGGTTCGATTTAAGCCGTCGTAGCTATTGCGTCTTTCGAGGATCGTCCGCCGGATTGATGTACTTGATGCTCCACGGGCCATTATTGGTGAGTTGGAGCACCGTCTCCTCGTCGAAGTAAGCAAAATGCGCCGTGTCGGGCGGCAAAGCGAAGAAGCCGCCCGCAGGAATTGCTTTGGCGGCGCTCCGGTCGGCGGTCTCGCCCATGCCAAGATTAATGGTCCCCGATATTACTGTGTCAACCTCAAGCCCTGGATGCGTGTGCGGCGCGATCGCATACCCAGCCGGCAATTTGAGCCGAAGGGCAAACGGACCTTCCTTGGTCGGATCGCCGAACAAGACTGCCGCCTCTGCTCCGGCAGGGAGCGTTTTTGGACCCGGGCCCCACTTAACCTCGTTGGGAGTGATCACAGTGTGCGCATCCTCTGCCGAAGCAAAGGAGGCGATTCCGCAGGATACGATCCAGCCGATTGCAAGTAGCGATGCAATTTTCATGGTAACCTCCCGTCTAGCCGCGCTACCCATTCCGGCCGCGTGCCGGGGTGGGCTCGCCAAACATTCAGATTAGGTCCGCGAGCCACGTCTTGGCAAGCATGTCGCGCAAGTCGTGGCCGTTGAGATGCAGCAGATCGAACGCGACGAAATAGAGGTCGTGCTGGCGCCTGGTGATTGCCTTGCGCAGTGCGGCAAAATCCGAAAGGCCAGCCTCATTCAAGACGACGACTTCGCCGTCGATGATGGCATTCTCGACGTCCAGCGTTCGCGCCGCCGCAGCTAGGTCGCGGTATTTGGAGGTCCAGTCGAGCCCGCGGCGGGTGAAAATCCGAGCGCCGCCGGCGTCGATGATGATCTGGGAGCCGGTAGCCGTCGAATTTGACTTCGTGAGTCCATCCGTCACCTTGGGGCGGCTTAGCTACCAGGGTCGGCATCATCGGAGGAATAAATTGTAGCCGGCCGCCGGCACTCACTCTTTTAGGCACCAAATTGACTCTAGGCTCATCCGATTTGACAGCCAGGGGAACGGAACGTGACCATTTTACTAAATTAGTAATGATGCATGAAACGGCTTATTATTCGTCCCAGCCGGCGGACACGCCCAAACCCCCGCCGGTTAGGCCCGGCGGTCGATTGCCTACTCCGCAGCGGCTGTCGGGCCGACCATCTCAGCGAGAATGCAGTGGAAGCGCCAGAGACGATCCAAGACGCCTGGGCCGCGCTCAAGCTGGTTCGCATGGCTATTGAACAGACCTGCCCGGCTGGTGTGCTGCCGAGCGAAGAAGCTGTCTTGCTGCTCTATGGTCCCGAGCCTATCCACGAGGGCGAAGCACTCGCGAAGGCAATCATTGAGACCGTCGAAAGGCTAAACCGGTAACGGCTATGGAGAAAGCCCGCGCCTCTGGCGGAGAGCGCGGGCCCGATCGGGTTAGGGTCCCGATCTGCAGCGAGCAGGCGAGAGGGGCGTGCCCGCCGCTCACAGACAATCATTAGCATGTGCTAATGTTCCACTTGAGAAACACACCCGCTAGAAATCTTTATCTGGCCTCGATAGGCGCGAGAATCGCGTCAGGGTCGAGGCCAAGAGCCGTGACTAGCAGGATGGGCGTCCGGGTCGTCGCAGTAGACCTCGGGTCGATCGGGAGCAAACCAGCGGGCGAAATAGACCGGGTTTTGCGTCAAGGCGGCGTAGGCGGAAGCCATCTTGCCAGCTTCGATGATACGAGCCTGCACAAGCGATTTCAGAACTGTCTTACGAGGCGGCGGCGTTGGCTCTGGGCCGGTGAACTTCTCACCATCGAATGAAAAGCCGGCGAAAACATCGTCGGGAACCTTTGTCCATCCCGGCTCCGCGCCGCCTTCGAAATAGGGCAGATCGTACGAAATCGAATCCACAACGCCATCAATGATGCGGGCGTATTTCATGTCGTCCTCCAGAATTTCACCCGGGCGTAGACTTCTGTTCCCTGCGAAAGAGCCAGGCCAAGGCCGTTCGCGGGGGCGGTCGAGGCGTAGTACTGGATCGCAAAGGCCTTGCTGGCGACGACCGGCGCGCCGCCTGTCGATGTCGCACCTGAGCTTGGCCCGTTGTTTCCGTTACCCAGCATACCCATCCCGGCGGTCGTGCCATCGGTGATGTTTTGCAAGCGTGAGCCGAAACTACCGATGGTATAGGATCTAATCTCCCATTCGACCCAACCATCAACAGTCGGAGTGATCTGGTCGGAGGAGATTGATACCAGGCCTGACGGGTCGCGAACTTCGGTGTTGAGAGCATGCGTCGTCCAGGTCGTAGCAACCGGCGTTCCGCCCCCTGTCCCGGACGACTTCTGATCCTCCATAACTGCATCAGGAGTGCCGCCGACACGAGCCGAGCCGACATAAAAGCCGCCTGAAGCGGTTACCTTGTCGCTGTCATCGATCGTGACACCCGACGTCTGGGTTGCGCCCTTTGTGCCGTCAAAGCGCGGGACAGTGTTGTCAACGGTCGTCGCCGGCCCCTTGGCAAAAACAGCTTGGGCTGCGCCATCGCCAACCACTATTCGATTATCGTCGCTATCCCACTGGATATCGCCTTCAGCGGTCGGCGTCGGTGCTGTGCCCTGCTTCAGGGTCAGCGTGGCGGATGCAATCGTACCGCCATTAATCGTCGGGCTGGTCAGCGTCTTGTTGATCAGCGTCTGCGTGTCGGTCAGCGTGACGAAGCTGGAATGGTCCGTCGCATCGAAGGTTACAGCAATATCGTCAGTGCCAATCACCGGCTCATCGGTCGTAAATATAAAAATCCGGTCGGCATTGACCGCCCCGAGCTGGGTGCGAACCGTCGTGCCCTTCTGCAGGGACGAGACTGGCTTTCGTAGACGCCCTCTCACGGCGGGAACAGGGTTCGATTCCCCTTGGGCGTACCAACGATTTCAAAATATTTGCCTACACGAGCATTGCCCTCGGTCACGGCCGGCGTCGCCGCTTCTGGCGCGGCGCCCTCAATTGAATTAGCATCGCGTCATGTTACGGGGGCCAAGGGTCCAGGACGGTGCGTAGAACGCCGCCGGGGACGAATCCGTCGCGCGGCGAATAGATCGATGGTCGTTCCGGGACGAGAAGATCGTAGGGAGAGAGGGCCAAATGCAGAAATTGCAATCGCAGGGTGTCCATCACATCACGCTGGTCGGCGCCGGGCGCCAGACTTCGATCGATTTCTGGGAAGGCGTGCTTGGCATGCCTTTTATCTTCGAGCAGCCCAATCTCGACAAGGCCAGCGAAAGCCATCTCTATTTCGATCCGGGTGACGGCCGGCTGATCACCATCTTCACCGACGAGAGCCGCACGCCGGTCAAGCGGCGCACGCCGACCGATACGGGCTGCGTCCATCATATCGCGTTTGCGGTGTCGCGCGTCACCTTCCTGCAGGCGGTCGCCCGGCTCGACGTGCGCGGCATCAAGCACAGCGGCGTCAAGGATCGCGGTTTTATGGATTCAATCTATTTCGAGGATCCGCTCGGCCTGCTGATCGAGCTCGCCTCCTACCGTTTCGAGCCGCCGGCGGGCTTCACCCATGCCGATGTGCTGATGCAGGCGCACAAGATCCGCGTCGCGCGCAGCGACTACGCAATAGCCGAAGTGCATCTTGCCGACGCGATCCAGGCGCTCGTCGAGCGCTCCCGCGCGACCTTGTCGGAGGACCGGGCGCCGAAAAATCCATACTGACGACAGGCCAAACAAAAGGGAGGACACAATGGCAAAGACGACAACGAAGAGTGCGAAGAAGCCGGCCGCCAAGGCCGCTACGAAACCAGCTGCCAAGGCCGCGACAAAGCCTGCAGCCAAGGCGTCGAAAGCTTCCGCCGAGCCGGCAGCGAAAGCCGCCGCAAAGCCTGCAGCCAAGGCATCCGCGAAATCCGCGCGGAAGACCAAGGCGAAATCAGGCAAGAAGCCCGCGCTGACGCTCAGCATGCTGAAGCCGAGCGTCAACAATATGAGCGTTCGGGTGTTTGCACGCGCGGCCGGGCTCGATCATTCCGAGACCGACGTATGGGGCCACACGCGCTCGCCTGAATACATGGCGCGAAACCCGGCCCATCTCACCCCGATGATCGAGGACAAGGGCTTGCCGAGAGGCGTCCTGTGGGAAAGCTGCGCCATTATGCAGTATCTCGCCAACAAGCATGGGCTGGAGAAATTATATCCCAAGGCGCCGGCCAAGCGGGCAATGATCGACAGCGCCATGTTCTACCTGATCGGCACGCTCTACCCCTATGTGGCGCGCGCCACCTATCCTGCGCTGAACTTCCCGCAATATGCCGGCGAGGTTGGTCACAGCGACGCCGACCCCGACAGGAAGTCGGAAGCCCAGAAGGCCGCGGCGGCCGCAATTGCCGAGCCGCTGGAGGTCTTTCACAGCTTCTTCAGGAACGGCAAGCCGTTCATCGGCGGCAAGAACCCGTCGATCGCCGACATCCGCCTGGCGGCGACGCTCGAATTCCTGGCCGTCATCGACTACGCGCTGCCCCAATGGGCAAAAGATTACATGGCGGCGATCGAGAAGAAGCTCGGCAAGGCCTACGCCGAGCCGGCCGCCGACGTGCGCGGCTATATCGCCTATGTGAAGTCGCAGGCCGGGGCGTGAGGCTTTCGCTCTAACGGTTTTGCTTGCCCAGGCCGACCTAAACCGATGCCGAAGGCCCGCCGCCTTTTACGGGACGTAAGAATGTTTGAAGCGTCGACGACGAAGCCACGATTGACCTGGAGGCAGCGGTCCTGATGATCAGGCCTGCGCGGGTGGCGTCCATGGAAGGGACTGTATATGACCCGCAAACTACCCTTATTCGCCGCGTTCGGTCTGGCGCTTGCTGCCCTGGCGGCGTGTGACCAAACTCAATCGGGAGGAACGCAGGCGACGACCGCTGGCCAATTGCCGCCACCTCCAGCCGCCACGATGACGCCGGCACCCGCAACCCCGCCGCCAGCTCAGACCGCCCCTGCTCAGTAGCGATTGTAGGTTCAAAAAATGGAACCCTCGCCGGAGGCGGGGGTTCGCTTTCGGCATTGCGGCCGCAAATCGTCGCGGCCTGATTGATGCTGCGCTTGTCGTTCAGGGACCGAATATCACGAGCTCGGTGAACGTCAGATCTCCTAGCGAGGGTGGTCTGGGGCCCTTGAAGTACTTCAGTCCTCTGTTGGGGCGGTACCACCCGAACAGGCCCGCAATCGGTCCCTTGGCGTCGACGACGCAAAGCAGGATGCCGCTACGCCAGAGAAAGCGCCCGATGGCACGGGCGCACCGGCTCAAATCTGCGAGAGAGCGGCAATAGACGATCTGATAGGATGGGATAAGACCGCGCAATATCCGGCGCGGCATCAATACGAAGGGAAACGCCGCTCCGTCGCAAATGCAAATCAATGACAGGCAGCCCAGCGCGGCGTGTTCCGAGAGTATGTATCTCTCACTGTCGGACAGCATCGCCATTTCCGCAAGATCGGGACGAGCTTTGAGCACGCGACATGACCGCTGCACCGAACTAAAAGCCGGCAAGAAGGCAAATTGTCCGCTGGAAAAGAGGCGAAAGCCGAGCGCCAAATTGTGCTTTAATGTAGCAGGCGCCGGCGAAACGTTCGTGTAGGTCACGTCCCTTTGCTTGAGAATCGTCGTAATCAGCTTGATGGCATAGGGGCGGAATTCTTCATCGACGGACCAGCTCGAAAGGTTGCAGCGGATTTCGTCGCCTACCTGCCTGCGATAACGGGTATAAAGGGTCAGCACGACGCCGACGATCCGACCAGTCTTCTCCAAAGCAAAGCCGTATTGTTGGCATTCGGCGATAGCAGGCCGCTGCGACAATCGGGTCAGCGCTTGTATCCAGTAACTCCGGTCACGCTCCGGAAAGCCCCGGCACAGGCAGTCGATCACTCCTTCCCAATCGGCTTCGCGAATTGGTCGACAGCGAACGCCGGGGGGGAGAGTGCCGAGTACGGCCATAAATCGACTTCCGGAATACGATAGTTGCTTAGATATGCCTCGCGCGCCAACATGTTGGTGCACAACGATTAATAGTCTGTGCCGCATTTAAAGACGACTTTCCGCACTCATCACCAAAACGCAGATCAGATTGGCCATGCCGCGTCGACGAGCAGCTCCCCGTCAGCTAAGGATTCGTTAACCAAATCCCTATCTACTGCTTGGCAATTCACCTCCAATTCGTGACCACGGATGTACTGGCGCGGTCGAGGTGGAAGGAAAGGTCGGCCATGTGCCGGCCTTTTTGTTTCGTTTCAAGGGCTATTGTTTCCCGGGAAGCTGCGGCCTGACATTCGCGATTGTCGTTTAGCATCAAGCCTTCAAAACATCTGGCCTTTGCAAAACATCTGGCCTTTGCAAACATATTGTCTTCGCCGCCATTGTCCGTACCATATTGCTGTGCGGGCGAGGCGGAGGACGAGGACTTGCAATGAAACGCACGACAGGACTGTCGGTGATTGCCGGCTCGATATTGGCAGGCGCCAGCTGTCAATCGAATGCCGCATCGCTGAACACCATGGACGATGTCGGGGCTGCGATCCACGCGTGCTGGACCCCTCCGGCGAATGCCGGGAATTCAACCGTCACATTGAGTTTCAGTTTCAAGCGCAACGGCACGCTGATCGGCCCGCCCAGGCCGACTGCCATGAATGTGACCGGCGACGCGAAGGCACGGCAATCCTTTGTCGATGCAGCGATCGCCGCCCTGGAACGCTGCTTGCCGCTGAGCTTTTCGCCGGCGTTCGCCCAAGGGATTGCAGGCAGCGTCTTCACCCTGCAATTCGGCTCGCCCAAACAGTAACCGGGCGTCATCCCAGGCAAAGCCCGCTCGTTTCCGGGCGGGCAAATTTCAGCGAAGCGTTGCTAGGCAGCGTCACCTCAAGCGATCGGGCCGGTTCTAGGTTCACGAGATGTCAGTGTTGGGCGCGTCTCGCATTGACATGGCGTGCCAATTCCGGCGTCTCGAAGACGTAGTCCCTCCAGGCCGATTCCGGAATCTGGCCGGCCAGATAACATTCCAGCAAAAGACTTTGCTCAGGACTGAGAGGTCTCGGCGCGCGCTCATGGTCCAGTCCCAGCGAGTGAAACAGATTTCTGGGCGAGTGAAACAGATTTCTGGTCAGGCCCGAGACAGTGAAGTGAATCGACATATGCGGTCTCCTTTTGACCATCCAGCGCATGACCCAAAAATCGGGATCAACCTTCGCTACGCTGCCCTTCGGTTCGGCAAGGACCATGCGCCAAACGAACGTCACAGCGGCCCTTTCTGCGTCCAAAGAAACGCGCGGCGCCGCAATACGGACGCGCGCCGTTGGGCCGTTTAACGTCGAAGGCGGGATAAGGTTTCAACGTGGCTGGCGGTAACACCGGATTGATCGGGGCGCCGGATCGATCTGGCAGCCCGAAACCCACCAGTCAGTTCATGCTTTCGGCGATCGCGTGCGCGTCTGACCGAACCGCTGCGTCAGGTGCGCAGCAGCGTTTGAGGAGGGATATTTGGCTGCCACCGTTTGAATGCCGGCCGGCTATTCGCAGACCATGCGGACCCGTTTTCCGGGTTGGCTGACGTTCCTGCAGGTGAGCGGTTTTGTCGGCTCGGATGACGGCGTCGGCGGATCGTTGGAAATCCTCCGGGTGTGCCTTCTCGGCGCCACGGGAGTCTTGATACCGGAGGCTGTCGCCCTTTTCGGCGTTTCGGGCGCCACAGGAAAGACATCGGTCTGCAGCAACTGCGGCTGTTCGGGCTGCGCCTGCTGCGGCGGCCTGTCCCAGAACCGCCGGACATCAAGCGGCCTCGGAATGACGACGGTGCCGTCGTAGCTGCGCGAGCAGCCGCTCCCCAACAGCAGCATCGGGCACAGGAAAAAAGGCAGGATCCGTCCCAACATCGGCAACACCCTTGCGGGATTTATAACGCGGCTTCGGTTCTGCCGACAACCGTCGGAATACACCGGGGCAAAGCTAGCGCATGACCCGGAGAATCGGAATCGATTTCGCTGGGGATCATGCGCAAAATCAAAGTGCCGCAATGTCCCTAGACTAGCGCGACCGGAGGCGGGCATGGACGATTGCCTGCCCAAGCCCATCAGCCCCAGGGCCTTGCTCGAAAAGGTCGAGCGCTGGCTCGGCGCGGACGGAGAAATCCAGCGCAACGCGGGATTGGCATCCCCGTCAGGCCGTAGAGTTCAGCCGCGATTCGGCGACGCGTTGCGAGCAAGACTATGGTGCGATCGCACCATACCAAAGCGTGCGTCCGGTTGGGACAATAAGCGCATTCGAGTTCCGCCCCTCCGGTTACGGGCGGGAGCAGCGACCGCCGGCAAGAAGCAGGGTCAGATTTACCCCAACGGACCTGTTTCGGCGATGGCGCGGCCATGACCTCCTTGGCCGCATGCAACGCGCTCCCGCCCGGATTTTCTTTTTCGGCGCCAATTGTTCGCCTGTCGAGGGCAAATGTCGGCCGGAAATCGTGCAAGCTGCTGATTCCAGCGGCAAACCACGGCTGTGCCGGCGAGACCCGCGGCGCTTCCTTTTCGACACGGCAGTGCCGCGTTACCGGGCTGACATCAAACTGTCATGTGACTGTAATAATCGGAGGCTATTGGCCTCAGCGGGCGCCGAAGGAATGGCGCCGAGAGACTATTTTCCGAACAGGAGCAGGCCACATGAAGAAATTCCTCCTTACGGCGTCGGCCGCGGCGCTTGCGCTCGCCGCGTCGGCTGGTTATGCCGCCGCGCGCGACCAGATTCAAATCGTCGGTTCGTCCACAGTGTTCCCCTTCACGACGGCTGTTGCTGAAAAGCTCGGCCAGAGCGGAAAGATCAAGACCCCGGTCGTCGAGTCGACTGGCACCGGCGGCGGCATGAAGCTGTTTTGCCAGGGCGTCGGCGAAAATACCGCCGACTTCACCAATGCCTCACGCGCCATCAAGGACAGCGAACTTAAAACCTGCAAGGCAAACGGCGTGACGCCGGTCGAGATCAAGGTCGGCTTCGACGGCATCGTACTGGCGAACTCGAAGGCAGGGACTGTCGTCGATCTGACCAAGGAGCAGGTTTTCAAGGCGCTCGCCAAGAACGTCGCCGTTGACGGCAAGGTCGTCGCCAATCCCTACGTGAACTGGTCGGATGTCGACGCGTCGCTTCCCGCGACAAAGATCGAGGTGCTTGGCCCCCCGCCCACGTCTGGCACGCGCGATGCGTTCGTTGAACTCGTCATGGATGCGGCCTGCCAGGAAGAAGTGAAGGCGGCTAATGAAAAGGGCTGCGGCGAGATCCGCGAAGACGGCGCTTTTGTCGAGGCAGGCGAAAACGACAATCTGATCGTCCAGAAGCTGGAAGCCAACCCCAATGCCTTCGGCATCTTTGGCTTCTCGTTCCTTGACCAGAACGCCGACAAGCTGCAGGGCCACAAGGTCGACGGCGTCGAGCCGACCTTCGAGAACATCGCATCCGGCGATTACGGCGTTTCCCGCTCGCTCTATGTCTATGCCAAGAAGGAGCATGTTGGCGTCATCCCCGGCATGCAGGAGTTCATCGCCGAGTACACCTCGGAAGGTGCATGGGGTCCTGATGGTTATCTGGCCGACAAGGGCCTGATTCCGCTGCCGGACGCCGAGCGCGCCAAGTGGGCCGAAAACGCCAAGGCCCTGAAAGGCATGGGCTCCTGATGTTTCGGGGTCAGGGCGCATATCCGCTCTGACCCCTCATGCTCTAAAAGCCCAAAGCGCGGGACCAAGGTCCCGTGCTTTGAGCCGGTGAATGACCGGCGGTCGAGGGGACGTCCTGAATGGTCGGTTATCTCGTTATTCTACTGTTAGGTCTGGCCGCTGCGGCCTATTGGATCGGCCGGACACGCGCAATTGCCAGTGTCAACGGCGACGTCGCGCGATTGCATTCGCTGCCTGGCCAACATGGCATGTTTCTGGCGCTTTTTGCTGCCGGTCCCGCGCTGCTTGCGATCGTGTTGTGGTCGCTGGTGACGCCGGGAATTGAATCGTCGATCATTGCCGACCGCTTCTCCTCCGAGTTGTCGGGAATGGGCGTTCCGCAGGTCGAAGCTTTCATCCGCGACGCTCGCGCGATGGCCTTTGGCGGGCTTGTCGGCTTCGCCGATCCGACGAAAGAGGCAGCCGCGGCCGTCTACAAATCGATCCATACGACCAGCACCTGGATCATCTGGGCCGTCGCGTTCGTGCTTTCCGCGTCCGGATTTTACTGGGCCTATTCGCGCATCGCCCAAGCCTACCGGGCGCGCCACGTGGTCGAGCGCGTTCTTCGCGCATTCTTGATCGCCTGTTCGGTGGTCGCAATCCTGACGACGATCGGTATCGTCCTGTCGCTTATCTTCGAATCCCTGCGGTTCTTCCAACAGGTGCCGTTCTATAAGTTCCTGTTCGGCACGCACTGGTCGCCGCAGAGCGCCTTCACTGGTGCGGGGACGGAAGCCGGGGCGGTCAACCAGGACATTTTTGGCGCGGTGCCGCTCTTTGCCGGCACGTTGCTCATCACCTTCATCGCTATGCTGGTGGCCGCACCTATCGGGCTGATGGCTGCGATCTACCTTTCGGATTACGCCTCCAAAAGCGTCCGCGCGGTGGCAAAGCCGGTACTGGAAATCCTCGCCGGCATTCCGACCGTCGTCTACGGCTTCTTCGCCGCGCTGACGGTTGCGCCCTACTTCCGCGGTATGGGCGAAAGCCTGGGCCTCAGCGTCGCGTCCGAATCCGCGCTCGCGGCAGGCGTGGTCATGGGTATCATGATCATTCCCTTCGTTTCCTCGCTTTCCGATGATGTGATCAATGCCGTTCCACAATCCCTGCGAGACGGTTCCGCCGGCCTCGGCGCGACCAAGTCGGAAACCATCCGCAAGGTGGTCCTTCCCGCTGCCCTTCCGGGCATCGTTTCGGCGATGCTGCTCGCCGTCAGCCGCGCAATTGGTGAAACAATGATTGTGGTTATGGCGGCGGGCCTGGCGGCAAACCTCACGGCCAACCCGCTCGAAGCGGTCACCACCGTGACGGTGCAGATCGTGACGCTGCTTGTGGGCGATCAGGAATTCGACAGCGCCAAGACGCTTGCAGCCTTCGCACTCGGCCTGGTGCTGTTCTGCATCACGCTTACCCTCAACATCGTCGCTTTGCGCGTCGTCCAGAAATACCGAGAGCAATATGACTGATGCGATCGCGTCATTCGGCGCCGGCCGGCGGCCGGTCAGCGTTCATACCGACGATGCCGCGAAGGCGCGGCTGAAGGGTCGTTACCGCACTGAAACGTGGTTCAAATGGCTTGGCGCCGCAGCCGTCGCGTTGGCCGGCTTATTTCTTGTGCTGCTCCTGTCGACGATCGTCACGCAGGCGATCCCGGCGCTGCGGCAGAACTATCTGACGCTGCCGATCGATCTTTCGGCGGCCAAGGTCGACCCGGCGAAACTCGACGCCGCCAACTACGACGCCATCGCTCAGGAAGCGCTTACGGCAAAATTTCCTGATGTGACGAGCCGTCAGGACAAGCGCCTGCTGCGCGGACTGATTTCCACCGGCACAGGCGTCTTCCTGCGCAAAGATATTGCGGCTGATCCGGGGATGCTCGGAGGAACGGTGGACTATGCGGTTCCACTTGACGATTTTGCCGACCTTTATCTCAAGGGGTTGCTTGCCGACGTCGGTTCGGACGAAGCGATTTCGACAAGCGTCACCCCTTCGGAAACCAGCGGCGACATCGATCTGACCTTCGGCGACGACGCCATGCTGACGCTGGCGCGTGGCAATGGTGCGACCGAGGGCGAAAACGGTATGCTCACGCTGACGAGCGGCGCGTCGTCGCTGCTGGTCGCGTTCAATGGCGGTACGGTCAAGCTGACCGCGCTGTCGCCTGGGGCCAACGGGACGGCGGTCGCAAAGGGCACGGTGATCGAGGCGCTAGACAGCACGGCGCCCGCCGCGAGCGGCCAGGCATTCCTGCGCGTCATCGACACGCCGGAAGCATCGCGAAAGATTTCCGACAAGATGATCGTCTGGCTCGACACGCTGAAGAGCGCCGGCCTGATCGAAAGCCGGTTCAACTCGATCTTCTTCTTCACCGGCGCAAGCCGCGAGCCGGAACTGGCCGGTGTCTGGGGCGCGGTCGTCGGATCGTTCCTGACCATGATCGTTACGCTCGCCATCGCCTTCCCGATCGGCGTTTCGGCGGCGATCTATCTTGAGGAATTTGCCCCCAAGAACCGGCTGACGACGATCATCGAAGTGAATATCAACAATCTGGCGGCGGTGCCTTCGATCGTCTTCGGCCTGCTTGGACTTGCCGTATTCCTGAATTTCTTCGGCATGCCGCGCTCAGCCCCGGTGGTCGGCGGCATGGTGCTGGCGCTGATGACCCTGCCGATCATCATTATCGCCTCACGCGCTTCGCTGCGCGCCGTGCCGCCGTCGATCCGCGAGGCGGCGCTTGGCATCGGAGCGTCCAAGGTCCAGACCGTATTCCATCACGTCCTGCCGCTGGCGATGCCGGGTATCATGACCGGCACCATCCTCGGAATGGCGCATGCGCTGGGTGAAACCGCGCCGCTGCTGATGATCGGCATGGTCGCCTTCATCGTCGACATTCCCGGCGGCTTCACCGATCCCGCGACGATCCTGCCGGTGCAGATATTCATGTGGGCGGATTTCCCGGAAGCCGGGTTCCAGCAGAAGACTTCGGCGGCGATTTTGATTTTGCTGCTTTTTTTGGTCATCATGAATGCCATCGCGGTGATACTGCGCAGGCGCTTCGAGCGGCGCTGGTAAGGAGTAGAGGATATGAACATCATGACGGAAGCCGGCGTCGAACAGAAACTGAGCAGCGGAACCATCGCCCCTTCGATCAAGATGAAGGGCGACAAGGTCTCTGTTCATTACGGCGAGAAGCGAGCTCTGTTCGACGTGGATCTCGATGTCCGCGAGAACCAGGTGACGGCGTTGATCGGCCCATCGGGCTGTGGCAAGTCGACCTTCCTGCGGTGCCTGAACCGAATGAACGACACCATCGATATCGCGCGGGTGAGCGGCAAGATCACGCTCGACGGCGAGGATGTCTACGACCCGAAGATCGATGTCGTCGAGCTGCGAGCCCGCGTCGGCATGGTATTCCAGAAGCCGAACCCGTTTCCGAAGTCGATCTATGAAAACGTCGCCTACGGTCCGCGCATTCACGGCCTGGCCAGGAGCAAGGCCGAGTTGGACGGCATCGTTGAATCGAGCCTGAAGAAGGCCGGCCTGTTCAACGAGGTCAAGGATCGCCTGCTCGAGTCGGGTACCGGTCTCTCCGGCGGACAGCAGCAGCGCCTGTGCATCGCGCGCGCCATCGCCGTATCGCCGGAAGTGATCCTGATGGACGAGCCCTGTTCGGCGCTCGATCCGATCGCCACCGCCCGCGTCGAGGAACTGATTGACGAACTGCGCCAGAACTACACGATCGTCATCGTCACCCATTCGATGCAGCAGGCAGCGCGCGTGTCGCAACGCACGGCGATGTTCCATCTCGGCTATCTGGTCGAGGAGGGCGCGACCGACAAGATGTTCACCAACCCCGACGACAAGCGCACCCAGGACTACATCACCGGCCGGTTCGGCTGAGCGGTCCGGCGGCGAATTTCGAACACGAGGACAGTATCATGGGTGAACACACCGTCGCATCTTTCGACGAGGAACTGGAGCACATCGACAGGCTGATCCGCGATATGGACGAGCTCGCCGCCGCGATGGTCGCAGCCTCGATCCGCGCGTTGCTTGCATCAGACAATGCGATGGCGCAGCGCGTCGTCTCGGACGACGCCATCATGGATGCGCGGCAGCGCGAACTCGACGATAGTGCGATCACGCTGATCGCCAAGCGGCAGCCGATGGCGCAAGATCTGCGCGCCGTGGTTGGCGCAATCCGCATGGCCGGCGATCTCGAGCGCATCGGCGACCTGGCCAAGAACATAGCCAAGCGGGTCAGCGCAGTCGGGCAGAGCGCCACGCCGCGTAATCTCTCGCACGGTATCGACGCGATGGCGGATCTCGTTCTTGTGCAGCTCCGCGGCGTGGTCGAGCACTATGTGTCGCGCAATGCCGGCGCGTTGAAAGAACTGCGCGCCGACGACCAGAAGATCGACGTGAAATACACGGCGGTTTTTCGCGAACTCCTGACCTACATGATGGAGGATCCGCGCAACATCACCGCCTGCACGCATCTTCTGTTCTGCGCCAAGAATCTCGAGCGTATCGGCGATCACGTCACCAACATCGCCGAAAACGCCTACTATGTCGTGACCGGGCAGCAATTGCCGGCGGATCGCCCGAAGCTCGACGAAACGACGATGTCGGCGCCGGCGACATGACGGGGGTGACCGGTCGATGATCGCGCCACGCATCATGGTGGTGGAGGACGAAGAGCCGCTGGGCGTCCTCCTCCGCTACAATCTGGAATCCGAAGGCTATCAGGTCGAGGTGGTGACGCGCGGCGACGAGGCCGAAATCCGGCTGCAGGAAAACGTGCCCGATCTTCTGGTGCTCGACTGGATGGTGCCGGCGGTTTCCGGCATCGAGCTTTGCCGACGCCTTCGGATGCGCCCCGAAACCGAGCGGCTGCCGATCATCATGCTGACCGCACGCGGCGAGGAGAGCGACCGGGTGCGCGGCCTCTCGACAGGGGCCGACGACTACCTGGTCAAGCCGTTCTCGACACCGGAATTCATGGCCAGGATCAAGGCGCTGCTGCGCCGCGCCAAGCCCGAAGTGCTGTCCAGCGTGCTGAAGGTCGGCGACATCATGCTCGATCGCGAATCGCACAGGGTCTATCGCAAGAAGAGCGAGATCCGGCTCGGGCCGACCGAATTCCGGCTGCTCGAATTCATGATGCGGCACCCAGGTCGGGTCTTCTCGCGCAGCCAGTTGCTCGATAATGTCTGGGGCGAGACGATCTACATCGACGAGCGCACGGTGGACGTCCATGTCGGCCGGTTGCGCAAGGCGGTCAACAATGGGCGCATGCCCGATGTCATCCGCACCATCCGCGGTGCGGGCTATGCGATCAGGGAAGACTAGCTGATATTCAGGTGATGCCGGCCTGCGACCGGCGATTTCCTGCGCTTCCGGTACTTACCCAAAAGTACGCTCCGTTCCGGTTCTCGGAACTCGCCCAGTCTGGTCGCTTCGCGCCCGTCTTCGAGCCCGGCGCGGCCTGACCTGAATCTCAACACATCCCCAAGTCGCATTCCGCCTTTGTTCCTTGCCTTCGGACTCACGCCACGTCCTTCCTGATCGTGCCGGACTTCCCTTGCGCGCCCGGCGCGAAAATCTCCTGGTCGACGAAGCTCAGCGCTCGCAAGGCGCAGCCTTCGCGGATCAGCGGCAGCTCGTTCGTCTCGGTGTCGAAGGAAATCGAACCCGAATGCTGGCCGCCGGCGGTCTGGGCGATGGCCTCGCGCAGGGCCGGCTCGATCAGGTCGAAGGCGGCAGCGCTGGCGCCGACCATGGCGACCGGCGCCGGATCGATCAGCGCGAACAGGCTGCCAAGCCCGAAGCCGAGCGCTTCGCCGGCCTTGCGGTAGGCTTCGCGCTCCGGTCCGTCCGTCTGGCGCGCCCGGGCCGCCAGTGCCCGCATCTCGGCGTCGCTGACATCGGCGACCGGCTCTGCGTTCTCGCTCAATTGCCTTGCGTTGCGCCAGATGGCGTAGTTGCCGGCATAGGCCTCGACGCAGCCGCGCCGCCCGCAGCGGCAAAGCGCGCCGCCCGGCCGATGAATCATGTGGCCGAATTCGCCGCCCGAGGAATGGGTGCCGGTGAACAGTTCGCCCTTCAGCACCAGCCCCATACCGATGCCGTGCGAGAGCAGGATGGCGATGAAATCGTCGCGATAGCGATCCGGGTCGCGCCAGCGCAGCGCCACGGCCATCATGTTGCAGTCGTTCTCCATGATGGCCGGGATGCCGAACTCGCGTTCCAGAATGTCGGCGAAGGCGATGTTCGTCTGCGGCGTGATCGGCGACCACAACATGGCGCGCGCATGCGAATCGGTGATGCCCTGGATCGCCAGCGCGATGCGGGCGACGCTTTGGACGTCGAGGTCGGGGTCTTCGATCCGGCGCCGCACGATGGCGACACATTCGTCGATCAGCTCGTCGCGCGACATGGTCAGCGTGTCCAGCCGGCGCTGTTCCTCGGCGACCACCTGTCCGGCATAATCGATGACAGCGACCGACAGGAAATTCAGCGACAACACGACCGCCAATACCGCAGCGGCTTCCGGTTTGAGGCTGAGGCCGACCTGCGGTCGGCCGCGTTTCATCGAAACGGTCTCGCTCGCCTTGCTCTCGGTCAGGATGCCTTCCTGGATCAGGTCGGAAGAAATCGCCGATATGGTCGAATGACTGAGGCCGGTGGTTGCTGCGATCTCGGTCCGTGACGGCTGGCCGGCCCGGCGTACGGCCGAAATCACCATCGCCCGGTTGCGCCGGCGCAAATCGTCATGGCGGATTCCAACCGACATTTTTTTGCTTCCTCCCTATTGCCGCGGCCGCTCATGAACCGGAAGCCGTCAGTAATGTCCGACAAATACTGGCAGAAGCAGAAGGGCCTGTCATTGTTTATTCCGAGGCTCGAAAAAAAGCCGGCAGGCCAACAAAATCCATCAGAATTGGTGTTGACAGTGCTTCGGCGTTGGACCAGTATTTTTTCGAGGCTCGAAAAAATAGGAGCCTTTGTGCCGGCCTTCGGGCCAGTTGGTCGCGCCGTACGCGGCGCAGGGAGGAAAATCATGAAGAGATTCACAGCCGCCATTCTGGCGGGGGTCGCCATGTCGCTGACGCTCGCGTCGGTCGCACAGGCCAAGGACAAGGTCATTGGCGTTTCGTGGTCGAACTTCCAGGAAGAGCGTTGGAAGACCGACGAAGCCGCCATGAAGTCGGCGATCGAGGCCGCCGGCGACAAGTATATTTCCGCCGATGCACAGTCCAATCCCGGCAAGCAGCTGACCGATGTCGAGAGCCTGATCTCGCAGGGCGCCAACGCGCTGATCATCCTTGCGCAGGATGCCTCGGCCATCGGGCCGGCGGTGCAGAAGGCGCTGGACGAAGGCATTCCGGTCGTCGGCTATGACCGGCTGATCGAGAACAAGGACGTGTTCTATCTGACCTTCGACAACCAGGAAGTCGGCCGCATGCAGGCCCGCGAAGTGTTCAAGGTGGCGCCGGAAGGCAATTACGTCTTCATCAAGGGCTCGGGCGCCGATCCGAATGCCGATTTTCTGTTCGCCGGCTCCATGGAAGTGCTCAAGGACGCGATCGACAGCGGCAAGATCAAGAATGTCGGCGAGGCCTATACGGACGGCTGGCTTCCCGCCAACGCTCAGAAGAACATGGAACAGTTCCTGACCGCCAACGACAACAAGGTCGATGCCGTGGTTGCTGCCAATGACGGCACCGCTGGTGGCGTCGTCGCGGCGCTGACGGCGCAAGGCTTGGCCGGATCCGTCCCGGTGTCGGGCCAGGACGGCGACCATGCCGCGCTGAACCGTATCGCGCTCGGCACGCAGACCGTATCAGTATGGAAAGACGCGCGCGAGCTCGGCAAGAACGCTGCCGAGATCGCCTCGCAGCTGGCCGACGCCAAGCAGATGACAGACATTGCGGGCGTCAAGGACTTCGCCACGCCGGGCGGCAATGTCGTCAAGTCGCTGTTCCTGACGCCGATTGCCATCACCAAGGACAATCTCAACGTCGTCATCGACGCGGGCTGGATCAAGAAGGAAGAGGTCTGCGCCGGCGTGGCAGCGGGCACCGTCCCGGTCTGCAACTGATCCGGCCTTCGCAAGAAGCCTGAAACGCCGCGGCTTCACGCCGCGGCGTTTTTTCAGAAAGAATTGTTTTTCCGCTTCTCGCGGCTAACTTCCAAGCTGCTTCCGGCATCCGCGGCAGACGGCAACCCGGTGGGAGGACATCATGACCGACACGACTTCCAACACGCCGGCCGCCGATACAGCTGCCGATCGGGCGCGTGAATCCGAGCTCAGCCCCGTCGGCCGCTTCCTCAAGGCAACCGAGCTCGACATACGCATGCTCGGCATGGTCGGCGCGCTGCTGGTCATCTGGGTTGGAATCCACATCCTGTCGGGCGGGCTCTTCCTTACGCCGCGCAATCTCTGGAACCTGTCGGTGCAGACCTCCTCGGTCGCGATCATGGCGACCGGCATGGTGCTGGTCATCGTGATGCGCAACATCGATCTTTCGGTCGGCTCCGTCGAAGGTGTGATCGGCATGGTGATGGGCGTCGCGCAGGCCGAATTCCTCATCCGGGTCATGGGCTTCCAGCTTGGAAATCCCTGGATATGGATCATCGCACTGGCTGCCGGCGTAGCGCTCGGCCTCATGATCGGCGCGCTCCAGGGCTTCATCATCGCCTATCTCGAGGTTCCGGCCTTCATCGTGACGCTGGGCGGCCTGCTGATCTGGCGCGGCATGGCGTGGCTGATGACGAGCGGGCGCACCGTCGCGCCGCTCGACGCCACATTCCAGCTCATGGGTGGCGGGCCGCGTGGCTCGATCGGGGCAACCGCAAGCTGGATCGTCGGCATTCTCGCCTGTGTGGCCGTCGCCTTGATGCTGCTCAACGGCCGGTCACAGCGCAAGCGGTTCAAATTCCCGCTGCGCCCGGTCTGGGCGGAGAGCTTGCTTGGTGTTTTCGCCTGCGCCGCCATCCTTGGCGCCGTCTGGATCGCCAATTCCTACCCCTGGCCGATCGGCATCGTTCGCCAGTACGCTCAGCGGACCGGCATCACCGTTCCCGAAGGCGGCCTGTTCATCGCCCATGGCATCGCCATACCGGTGCTGATCGCGGTCGCAGTCGGCATCGTCATGACCTTCATCACCAGGCGCACCCGTTTCGGCCGCTATGTCTTCGCCATTGGCGGCAATCCGGAAGCGGCCGAACTCGCCGGCATCAACACGCGCTGGGTGACCATGAAGGTGTTCATGATCATGGGCGTGCTGGCCGCGATCAGCGCGGCGATTGCGTCGGCCCGCCTCAATGCGTCGACCAATGCGCTGGGTACGCTGGACGAGCTCTTGGTCATCGCGGCTGCGGTCATTGGCGGTACGTCGCTGGTCGGCGGCTCCGGCACGGTGCTCGGCGCGATGCTGGGCGCACTTCTGATGCAGTCGCTGCAGTCCGGCATGGTGTTGCTCGGCATCGATTCACCGCTTCAGAGCGTCGTCGTCGGCGCCGTCCTGGTCGTCGCCGTTTGGCTCGACACCGTCTACCGCAAGCGGGTCTGAGCATGATCCCGAGCCGAAGCGCCGCGTCAGCGAAAATTGGACGCCGGTTTCGACGAGACCGTGCTCAAGCAAAAACCATAGGGAGGAACGATCATGGCTGACACAACTGCGCCCACGCCACTGATCGATATGCGCAACATTTCGATTGCCTTTGGCGGCATTCGTGCTGTCGACGATGCGTCGATCGACCTTTTCCCGGGCGAGGTCGTGGCACTGCTTGGCCACAACGGCGCCGGCAAGTCGACGCTGATCAAGATCCTGTCCGGCGCCTACAAGCGCGATTCGGGCCAGATCTTCGTCAATGGCGAAGAGGCTTCGATCTCCAATCCGCGCGACGCCAAGAAATACGGCATCGAGACGATCTACCAGACGCTGGCGCTCGCCGACAATGTCGACGCCGCCGCCAATCTCTTCCTCGGCCGCGAGCTGATGACCGGCTGGGGCACGCTCGACGACGGCGCCATGGAGGCTGAGGCGCGCAAGGTGATGGGCAGGCTCAATCCCCGTTTCCAGCGCTTCAAGGAGCCGGTGGTCAAGCTTTCGGGCGGCCAGCGGCAGTCGGTGGCAATCGCGCGAGCCATCCTGTTCAACGCCCGAATCCTGATCATGGATGAGCCGACGGCGGCATTGGGACCGCAGGAAACGGCGCAGGTCGGCGAACTGGTCATGCAGCTCAAGGCCGACGGCATCGGCATCTTCCTGATCAGCCACGACATCCACGATGTGTTCGAGCTTGCCGACCGCGTCTGCGTGATGAAGAATGGTCGGGTCGTCGGCACGGCGCGCACCAGCGACGTGACCCAGGACGAGGTGCTCGGCATGATCATTTTGGGCAAGTGCCCGCCCGGTGCCATTCCGGGCCCAGGTGCACTGAAGATCGCCGCCTGAAGCGTCAAATACCTGTCATGTGATATGCCAGTCGTCATGATGGTTTGGCCGCGCCATTGTGTTGCCACGGGGACTTGCCCATAAGATGGGGAACCATGGGCCGCAGCAGCAACTTGAAGAAGTTCTTCCCGATCGTCGCTTTCATCGCCGTCGCGCTGATCAGCCTGACGATGGCGGGATTCGCCTATTTCGCCACGCAGGAAGCAGCGCGCATCAAGTTCGAGGCGACGGCGGACGACGCGCTCAACCGGATCGACAGCCGCATCGACCTGCATCTGTCGCTGCTGCGATCGACCCATGCGCTGTTCGAGGCGCGCAATGGTGGCATTTCGCGGGGCGAGTTCAAGGCGTTCTTCGAAGCGCTTGGTATCAACGACAATTTTACCGGCCTGCGCGGTATCGGCTTTCTCCGGCTGGTGAGAGCCGGCGACGAGGCAGCTGTCGAGCGTGCCATCCTGCACGACTATGGCGCCAGCGATGCGATCTATCCGGCTACGACAACGCTGCCATGGCGTACGCCCATCACGCTGTTCGAGCCGCTGGATCCTTCCAATCAATCCAGCATCGGCTACGACATGTTCACCGAACCGGTGCGGCGCGAGGCGATCGAAAGGGCGATGGCCGACAACCAGCAGCACGCGAGCGGGCGCGTGCAGCTGGGCCAGGAAACAGGTGCTGCGCAGACCTTCACCGGCTTCCTGGTCTTCGTGCGGCTCAACGTCGAAACCGCCCAGGACGGCATCGATGCGTCCAGATCCTCGACATCAGGCTTTCTTTATGCGGCCTTCCGCGCCCGCGATCTGTTCCAGACCGCGCTCAGCCGAACGCCGCTGCTGCCGGTGAACATCGAAATCTATGACGGCAAGGTGGATGCCGACCATCTTTTGTTCCAGTCGGAAACGCCGCCGGCGTCGAGCTTCGGTGACAGGCTGGTGGTTTCTCGCGAGATCACCATCGCCGGACGTCCATGGACCGTCCTGTTCAGACCGACAAGCGCATTCTCGCAACCCTCCTCGCGCGCCATTCCGGTGATGCTCGGCCTGTTCGGGCTGCTGCTTGCGGGAACCATCGCGCTGGTGGCCCGCTATCAGGAGCGGGCCTATGACGCGGTCTCGCTGCTTCATGAAACGACGGAAAAAAGCCTGCTCGAAAAAGACCTGATGCTGCAGGAGATGAAGCACCGCATCAAGAACTCGATTACGCGGGTGCTGGCGATCGCGCGCCAGACGGCGTCGCACGCCACCGACGTCCACGAGTTCTCGTCCTCTTTTTCGGCCCGGCTGCAAGCGATGGCGGCTTCCCAGGACATGCTGACGCGCTCGCGCTGGCAGAAGGCCGATCTCGGCGATCTCTTGCGCATCGAACTTGGCCAGGTGTTCGGCAAGGAGCTTCCCGAGGGGATATTGTCGGGGCCAGAGGTGTTGCTCGACGAGACGACGACGCAAGCGCTCGGCCTGACCTTTCATGAACTGGCAACGAACGCGCTGAAATATGGCGAAACCGGCAATTCGGTCAATGCTAGAACGGGCGAGTGGTCACTCAAGGTCGACTGGTCGGTCGAGGGCCGCAGGAGCGACCGGACGCTGGTCCTCAACTGGCGCGAAGCCGGCCAGAAGAAGCTCGAACCACCTGTCAAAACCGGTTTTGGCACCAAGCTGATCGATCTGAACGTCACGCGCGAATTGCGCGGTACGATCAATCGCGATTTTCACGATGGCGGGTTGAGCGTGGAAATCAGGATTCCACTGTCGGACTGAAACGCTGCCGCAAACCGACCGTTTTCGAAGGCGCAAGTAAACAGAGACCGGCTCGTCCGGTCTCCGCTTCTATTGCTTCATGCGTTTGAAACGGATCAACAGCGAGCCGTAAACAGACGGCCACGGTTGTCGCGGTACTGGCAATAGCCATTGCGCAGGTTGCGCACCAGCAGGCCGGTACCGGCACCGATGGCTGCGCCGACGAGCGCACCCTTGCCGCCATCAATCAGGCCGCCGGCCAGAGCGCCGACACCGGCGCCGACGGCGACATCCTTCTCAGTGGTGCTGCAACCGCTGGCTGCGATCACGGCAACCATGGCAATAATCATCTTCCGCATAGGGTCACTCCTCGCCTTTTTGTCCTCACTTGTAGCTCTACCCGTCATGTATCATGCGAAAAAGCGTTTTGCCTGCTCGATTTCATTGTTGGCTAAGGGAATCTTTTTCGGGGCGCGCGCCGTTCGAGGCAACCTCAAGATTGGAAATCTCCACGGACGCGTCGAGCGTGCCGTCCGGACGCACATTCCAGCCGATCTGGTCGTAATCATCCTCAAGTGCCGGATCGACGGAAAGGCATTTGGCAATTATGCGCGGAGCCTGACCCTGCAAATCGCTCAAGGCAAAGCAAGGCAAAGGGCCGCGCGGCGGTGCATTCCTGAGCGGTTTCGAAAACGCTCACCGATACGGGCAGTTCGCGACACTCGGTCATCGCGTTCGAACAGCCAATGACCAGCAACACGGCAGCGATGTGTTCCATGGCGACGGTCCTCCGGCCATAAGAACGGGCCACATCCGTCAAAGTTCCTGCCATGCAGGCTGGCGCGACTGATTGGAGAACAGGTCGACATGAGGCAAGCACAAGCCGCCGGCCACTTTGGGTCCGACGCTTTAAATTGTATTTATGCATGTCGTTATCGCAAAACCGCTGCACACCCTCGGGTCAGGCCCGAGGGCATGCTTTCGCGCGACATGCATTAGATCAACTGGAACGCGGCGACCAGGACGACCACTGCAGCCAGCCCGATCGCGGCGACGCCGGGGTCGGGAGGGAAGTACGGGGCGACGGCATCGCGGATGCTTCGAGATCCTGAAACCCGCCCATCGAAACGCGCGCGGCCTGTTCCAGCCTGTTGATGTCGGCAACCGTCAAAGCCATTCCTCCCGTACTGCGCAGCAACTGCGATCGAAAACGTCATGCGGAGCGGTGTCTGGGAAAAACAGCATCGGACTTTATGGTGAACAGATGGTTAAGCCGGCGCGGCCGGTATCGATCCCCAGCCCTCTTGGCCCCGGCTCTCTTGGGCTCGGCTGCTGTCCGTTCAATCCGTCTCGAAATTGCCGCGAGGAACGACAAGACGATATTCGAGACGGTCCCCGGTGATTTCAAGTGTCGCCGTACCGTTCAACGACGCAGGCACGACGCGCTCCAGCGCGACGCTGCCAAAGCGCTTCTCACTGGGCTGATTGTCGTTGGCTCCGATGGCTTCGGCCCATGTCAGCGACAGTGCGGTCTCGCCAGCGGAAGCGGCCGTCAGATCGGCCGTCACCTCGACGAATCCGTCGGCTCGCGACAGAGCGCCGTAGCTGACCGAATTGACGGTAAGCTCGTGCATGGCCAAGCCGATATGCAGGGCGGCATTGGGGTTGAGGTAGGGATTTGCACCCTGGAAACGCAAGCTGCGCACAGGGTCGGCTCCATAGCGGCCGACCTGTCCGGACACCAGTTCGCGTAGTGCCGCTCCCCGCCAGTTCGACGAGGTCACCAGGTCCTGGGATGAGGCAAGCGACTGCAGCCGGCCGCGAAAGCGTGTCAGGAAATCACCGAGCGTGTCCGAATAACGGCTGGTCTGGGTGGCGATGCTCTGGATGATTGCCAAAAGGTTCTTTGAGCGGTGGCTGACCTCGCGCAGCAGCGTCTTCAGGGTCTGCTCGCGACGTTTCTGCTCGGTCGTTTCGACCATGGTGGTGACGACGCCCTGCACGGCGCCGCCGTCGTCGTGATCCGCGTCTACCCATATTTGGAACCAGCGAACGCCATCGTCGGCGGGAATGCTGAGCTCAAGATGTTCCGGATTGCCGGATGCGACGACATTGCGTTTGGCCGCACCGATACGCTCCGCCTGCGCCAGCGGCAGGATGCCGTTGCTGTCGGTCGTATCGGAAGCCCATGGCGGGCGCATGTTGCGGGCCCAGACGGTTTTCATCTCGCGATCCTGATAGAGAACCGAAATGCCGGCATTGTGCAGCGCATGGAGAAGGGCCCGGCCAAGCTGCATTCCACTCTCAGCGGACTGCAAAGCGATGATCTCATCGCTCCGTCCGCTGTCTTTCATGTCTCCGGCTCTGGGTTGCATTGTTCAGTTCACCCGCCCAATGCAGGCTGAACGGCTGACGGAAAAATGGGTTCCCAAAAGAGGTCCGCCGAGCGACGTCCGGTAAGGACTCCGCCCGGCGGTAGCTGGAAACCGCTTGAGGGGTGCGGCTCCCAGTGTTCGATCGCAGTTCACGACGCGCGTTTGAACAAGCCCGCGATAAGCGAAATGATCAGGAAAGCGAGAAAAATGAAAAACAGTATCTGCGCTATACCGGCCGAGGTGCCGGCGATACCGCCGAAACCAAGAGCGCCTGCAATGATCGCGACGACGAGAAATACGAGCGCCCAGTAAAGCATGATCCATCTCCTTCAAATGGTACGGCAAAAACGTCTTTCGCTACCGTTTGTTCCACCATTTCCCGAAAAAGACGATCCCTGGAAATCTTTCCGGCCCGAATTGAATCGCCATGCGCAGGGGGAAGTTCGAGGCGCAAGTGACGTTTGCCAGCCGCAAGCGGCCAGCATCATTCGATCAGTGGGAAAACGGGCGATCCGTGGAACGGGCAGCGCGAGGCTGGGCCTGCCCGGTCCTATGCAGCGGCTTTCGCATGCCGGTCGAAGAACAGCGCCTGGCTGATCAGGGCCTTGACCATATCCGGATTGAACGGCTTGGTGACGAGGAAGGCCGGCTCCGGCCGCTCGCCGGTCAGGAGGCGCTCGGGAAAGGCGGTGATGAAGATCACCGGCACCGGCGTGGACGACAGGATCTCGTTCACCGCTTCGATGCCCGAGCTGCCGTCGGCAAGCTGGATGTCGGCCAGCACCATCTTCGGCCGCGTCTTTGTGAACATCGCCACCGCCTCGGCGTGGGTACGCGCAGTTCCGACGACGCGATGGCCGAGGCTTTCGACCATTTGCTCGATGTCCATGGCGATCAGCGGCTCGTCCTCGATGATCAGCACATCGGTTGCCACCTGGCGGGAAATCTCGTTGCTGGCCTCGGCGAGAAGTTCGGAGAACTCCTGATCGTCGACGTCGAGAATCTCCGCCGCCTCGTCTTCGCTGAAACCTTCGACGGCGACCAGCAGGAAGGCTTGGCGGGGGCGGGGTGAGATCGCGTTCAGATTGGCGGCGGCGCGCTGTTCCCACGCCGACTGCGGGTGTTCTTGCGGAACGCGGATGGCGACCGAGGTGAACAGCCTGGCGAAGACTTTGTAGAGCGCGATGCGGTCGTTCGACGCGTCCGGAAAGATGTCGATGTCGGCGATGATGGCTTCGAGCATCGCGGCGACCAGCGCGTCGCCACTCTCCTGCGATCCGGAAACGGCTCGCGAGAAGCGGCGCAGGAACGGCAGGTGCGGAGCGATGGTTGCGGATAGGCTCATGATGGACGTCTCCCTCCGACGTAATTGCATAGATTGCAGGCCAAGGTGATTACAAGCCCCGAAAATAAACCCTGAAAGCATAAACGCCGGCTTTCCGAAAAAGTTCCGATGGTTTGGAACTAATGTAAGAGGACGGCGTTTGAGGTCGGGACGGGCAACCAGACGAGGGGACCGCCTGCTTTGCATCGTGTATTGAAGGGCGGCAGGGTGCTGGGAACAAAGGGCGAAATGAAGACATGACGAAAGATACCACGGCTGGCGCTGCAAACAGGCGCCGGGCAGCTTCCGGCGACCCGCTCGGGCCAAATTCGGAAATCGGCCGCAAACTCAAGCAATATTACGACGAGCTGGTCTCCGACAATGTGCCGGATCGCTTCGCCCAATTGCTCAGCCAGTTGGAACAGGCCCAGCCTGCACGGAAAAAGGACTGAGGCATGGCGGCCGTCTCCCAGAGCTTCAAGACGGATCTGCTCGGCTCGATTCCGAGCCTGCGGGCCTTTGCCGTGTCGCTGACGCAAAACGCCGACAAGGCCGACGATCTGGTGCAGGAAACGCTGGTGAAGGCCTGGGACAAGCATGAAAGCTTCGAGCCGGGCACCAATCTCAAGGCATGGCTGTTCACCATCCTGCGCAACGAATTCTATTCGCAGATGCGCAAGCGCGGCCGCGAGGTGCAGGACAGCGACGGCATCATGACAGCCAGGCTAGCCGTTCATCCGGCCCAGCACGGTCAGCTTGACCTCAAGGACTTTCGTAGCGCGCTCGAGCAATTGCCCGAGGACCAGCGCGAAGCCATCATTCTCATCGGCGCTTCGGGTTTTTCCTACGAGGAAGCTGCTGAGATTTGCGGCTGTGCGGTCGGAACGATCAAGAGCCGCGTCAGCCGCGCCCGCACGCGGCTGCAGGAAATCTTGAAGATTTCCGGCGATGACGAGTTTGGGCCGGATGCGATATCGGCTCAGGTGACGGGGTCGAACGCCGCCTGAATACTGACTCTCGGCAATATAGGCCCCCGGTAATATCGGTCCCGGTTTCCGGGCATCAAACAAGAGGGCCGCGCCCGCACGCCGCCGCCACTGCCTGCACGAGATCGTCTCCCGAATAAGGCTTGGTGACCAATCTGATATCGGGAAAGGACACCTTGATTTCGTCCATGTCGGAATAGCCCGAGGCGAAGACGAAAGGCACGCCCGATTCGCGCAGCCGCGAAGCGAAATCGAGTGTCGAAGCGCCGCCCAGCATGAGATCGACGATGGCTGCGTCGAATTGCGAGGCAACGCTCTTCCGATCGATCTCACCCAGATCGCGGGCGATGATCACGTTGCCGGCGCCGTAGTCGCGGCAAAGCTGCTCGACATCCATGGCGATCAGGAATTCATCCTCCAGAACAAGAATCCGCAATCCGTCAAGCAAGGGCACGTGGCAATGTCTCCGTGGGGCGCAGGGAAAAGGGGAAGCGCAGGGAACAGAGGAGTCATGATCTCTATTTGGCTTCCTGTCATCTAAAGTTATTTGGCATCCTGTCATCTAAAGGCATGCCCGTCGCAGATGACGGAAATCTCGATCCTTAACGAAAGCTCAACTCGCTGGGAGGGTTGAGCGAGGATCGCCGGCCGATGATCTGACGCCGGTCCCGGGACGCTCGGGTCGGGCTGGACTCATACGCGGAAACACCCTTTCATGGACCTCATTCCGATTTCGGAACCTTGGCGTGTATCGAGCGTTTGGAGCCAAGCAAGCAAGGAGTTAAGCAATGGCGACTGCTGCAGGAAAGGCCGCGAACGCAAGCCGGGCGGAATCGGATCTTGAGGCCGACATCAGGCAATTGAAAGCCGATATCGAAAAACTCACCAAGCAATTGGCCAAGACCGGCGAACATGGTTATGGGACGGCCCGCCGCGCCGCGACCGAAGGTGTCGAGCAATTGCGCGCCCAGGGCGAAGCAGCCTTCGATACCCTGCGCAGCAACGCCAAGGACATCGAGGCGCAAGTGGTGGCGAGCGTGCGCGAAAAGCCGGTGACGTCGCTGGCAATCGCGGCAGGCGTCGGCTTTCTGTTCGCGCTTCTCGCGCGCCGCTAGTCTCAGCCCAGATGGGAATGCTGGCATCGTTGATCTCGGGCCTCGTCTCGGGTGAAGCCGCTGCAGCCGTGCGCCGCGCGCGCACGGCTGCAATCGTCTATGCGCTCGCAGCACTTGCTGCATTGTGCGGCGTCGGTTTCCTCGTCGGAGCGGCCTATATCTGGGTGGCGGGTCGCTACGGGCCGATGGCAGCCTGCCTTGGGTTCGGGGTCGGCTTCCTGGTGATCGCAGGGCTCCTCCTGCTCATCCATCAGCTGTCGGCCGGCGCGCGCGCCCGACGCCGGGCGCGGAGGCGCAATGCCGACATGAAGGCGGTCGGCATCACGGCCGCGCTCGCCGTACTGCCGGCGCTACTCAAGGGGAAAGGCGGCCTGGGCACGATACTCGGCCCGGCGATTGCACTCGCCGCCTACGCCATCTACCGCGAGAACACCAAGCCCGATGCCGACGATCCGGATGCCGGCGAAGCGAAATAGCTCGAAGCGATTCTTCTCCTTGTTTGACAATGATCTTATCCGAAAACCGGGCTCCCACCTTTCGCTGACGCGGACCTTCGGTTCGGGATCATGGCCGGGCCGTCACTTCGGCAGATCCTCCAGCGGCATCGATATTTCGGCGAACACGCCTTCCGGCCGGAATTCGTGGGTCACTTCGCTGGAGATGACCTTGGCCAGGCTGCGGCGGATCAGGATCGAGCCGAAGCCGTGGCGTTCGGGCGAGGCAACCTCAGGCCCGCCGCTTTCGCGCCAGGTCAGCACCAGGCGCCGTGCGCCTTTCCGGCCCTGTGCCTGCCAGTCGAGATCGACCTTGCCCGAAGCCGCCGACAGCGCTCCGTATTGCAACGCGTTGCTGGCCAGTTCATGCAGGATCAGGCCGAGCCCGACTGCCTGGTCGGGCGAAAGCAGCAGATCGGCGCCTGAGATCGTCATGCGCGGCTGTTCGGCGGTATCGAACGGCTTGACCTCGATCTGCACGAGTTCGCGGATGCCAATGCCGCGCCACTCGCGGTCGGACAGCAGGCTGTGGGCGGCGCCCAGCGCCTGAAGCCTGGCGCTGAAGGCTTCAAGGAACTCGCTCGGCTGGCGGGCATGGCGAACGGTCTGCGTCGCCAGCGCCTGCACGGTCGCCAGCGTGTTCTTGACGCGATGGTTCAGCTCGCGCAGCAAGAGCCGTTGCCGCTCGTCGCCGAGCTTGCGTTCGGTGATGTCGTAATTGACGCCGAAGATCAGCGTCGGCTTGCCGTCGCCGTCGCGCTCGATGACACGGCCGCGCGTCGCGAGCCAGCGCGGCGGACTGAAGCCCTTGATGCGGTATTCGCCAAAATAATCGTCGCCGCCGGTCAGCGCGTCACGAAAGCGCGTCTCGGTCTGGTAGACATCACGCGGGTCGATGGCGGCAAGGATATCGCGCGCCCTCAGCCGATTCGAGCGCGGCAGGCCGAACAGTTCGGACAACCGGACGTCGCATTCGATCACATCGGTGTGGATATCCCATGCCCAGCTTGCGAGCGAGGCGGCATCGAGCGCGATGCCGCGCCGTTTTTCCTCGCGCGCCAGCGCCGCAGCGACGCTGGCGCCGTTGCGGGTGGCGTCCTTCAATGCGAACAGGCTGGCGGCGAGGCTGGCGAGCGCCGTCAATTGTTCGAGCTGGGCGGCAGACGGGGACGCGCGCGGCTTCCGGTCGAACACGCAGAGCGTGCCGATCCGGGCGCCGGCCACCACAATCGCCGCACCCGCATAGAAACGGACATGATGCTCGCCAGTGACCAGCGGGCTGGCGTTGAAACGTAGATCCGTGGTCGCATCGGTCACCACCATCGGCTCGTCGCCGGCGGCAATGGCATGGGCGCAGAAAGATGTATCTGTCGCGGCCTCGGTCTCATCCAGGCCGACACAGGACTTGAACCATTGCCGCTCGACGTCAAGCAGCGTGACGAGCGCGATAGGCGTTTGCATCACCGCGGCGGCAAGACGGCTGATATGGTCGAAGTCAGGATCGGCCGCCGTGTCGATTGCATCGAGACCGTGCAGTACGGCAAGCCGGTCCTGCGCCCTTACCACGCTAAGGACATCGACCGGCAGATTCGGCTTTTTCACTACCCTGCTATCCACAAGGCCCCCAAATGTATCGGCTTGCAGCCATTCGCGCCAGGCCAGTTGCCTGGCTCTGAAACCGGAACCTTCGCCTTGAGGAACCGTTACCCAACCACGTTTTGTCAGCTGCGTCCGCCAGCGCCAAACGACTTGCCGGCGCTAAACGACATGCCGGCGCCCAACGAAATGGAGGCCGATCATGCCCAGGATCGTTCCTGAAGACAAAGCCCGCCAGGGACGCTGGGGGTGGCATACTTTCCGTATCTTGATCGCCGCGCTGCTGTTGGCGTTTATCGCCTGGGGCATCGCGGAGATTTACGGCAACATGATAGACAAGAGGTCGACAACCGAACAGGGCGAGCTTCCCAGGGACGAACAGGGCGAGATTCCCAAAGGCTGAAGCTGTCCAATCGACTATGCCGGGCTGCATCACGCGGCCTTCGCTTGGACGGCGCGCGCCGGGACGAGAACGTTCAGCGCGCCAGGATGAATTTCGATCGTCGTTTCGCGGTCAAGCCTGACCAGTTCGCCGTCCATGACGGCGCGGAACTTCTTCGCAGCCGAGTGGACTTTCAAAACGGCCCGGTCAGCCTGGTGGATTTCCACATGTTCACTGTCGCGCCATTTGCCGCGCGCCATGTCGAAGAGGACCCTGACCAGTTCGCCACGTCGCCGCGCCACCGTGACATAGATGCCGAGCACGCCGCCGGCGGGATTGTCGGCATAGGGCAGGTGACCCTCACCGAACAGATTGTTAGTGACGCCGATGCCGGTGGTGCGCGTCACGATCTCGGCTTCGCCGATGGTCAGCGTCACCTTCATTGCCGACGGGTTGTTGATCGCCGCCCAGGCAGCCTTCACTGAAGCCCGCATCTTTCCCAACCGCGAGCCAAATTCCATGGTCTGGCGAAGCTGAACCATCCTGGCATGCATGCCGATCGAGAACTGATGCACGAATGGCTTACCGTTGGCGGTTGCCATATCGACTGCGATCACCTCGCCGTCGGCAAAAGATTTCACGGCCGCGTCCAGGGTCTGTGGAATGCCGAGCCCGCGCGCGAACAGGTTCATCGTGCCAGCCGGTAAAATGGCAAGTGCCTTCTTCCTGCCCATCAACCGAGCCGCCGCGGCCGAAATGGTGCCGTCGCCGCCGCCGGCCAGCACAATGTCGACGCTGTGCTTCGAAGCGATGCGGTCCAGCGTTGCGACGATGTCCTTGCTGGCAACGATGTCGATATCGATGGAGTGACCTGCTGCCTCCAACGTCTGGCGCATCCGGTCCGTGAAGGCGGAAAGATCAATCGTACGCAGGGTGCCGCCCTCCTGGTTCAGCACCGCCGCAAATCTCATCCCCCCGCTCCGTTTTTTCTTGCCAACCATTGGATAATCATCGGCCAGGACAGACCCAGCCACAGGTTGGAACGGGGCGGCTGAAAAAAAGTTCCGCAGCTCTGACGAAAATACAGGAGCGAATCTCACCGGCCGAACGCATGATTGAGCGCGATTCGGGTGGTTTTTTCACGACGCTCGCCATGGTGTCGGAACAACGGCGCGGTCACGACGTTGTGAATATGTAACGCCGCGACCAATCTCCCACCCGGCGGCTCGTGGCGTGAACGAAATAACGCTCGAGGAGGATTATGATGATCCGCACCCTTTTAACCACCACCGCACTGGCAGCGTTGATTGCGACTGGTGCGTATGCGCAGGAAGCCACAACCCCGGCGCCGACCCAGGATCCGGCGGTTCAGGAGACCGCTCCGGCTGCGCCCATTCCACGCGCCGAGGGCAGCCTGGTAACCAACATCGTCGGTGAATCGGTCTATAACGGCACAGGCGACGATGCCGAGAACATCGGTAATGTCAGTGATGTCGTCTTCGATGAAAACGGTCAGGCGAAATCCGTCGTCATCGGTGTTGGCGGCTTTCTTGGCGTCGGCGCCAAGAATGTCACTTTCGACTACAGCAAGCTGCAATGGGCCGAACGGGGTGGCGACCGCTGGCTGATCGCCGAAACTACAAAGGATGAGTTGATGGCTCAGCCGGACTTCGACCGCAGGCCTTACGATCCGCCTCCTGCGGCCACCGACACCACGGCTACGGCTCCTCCAGCCCCTTCTGGCACGACCGATACCACCGCACAGAACGCTCCGGCGGCTCCGGTCGAACCGGTTCCGGCCGAACCCGTGAAGCGTGCCGACGGTAACCTTGCCACCAATATCATCGGCGAAACCGTCTACAACGGCACTGGCGACGACGCTCAAAACATCGGTGACGTGAACGACATCGTCCTGGCCAAGGATGGCAAGGCCGAGTCGCTGATCATCGGCGTCGGCGGCTTCCTTGAGATTGGCGAAAAGAATGTCGCCTATCAGTTCGACAAGGCCAAGTGGGCTGAAAGGGATGGCGATCGCTGGCTGGTAGCCGAGACCACGAGGGAGGGTCTGGAGGCGTTGCCGGAGTTCAACCGCGAGCCCTATGATCCCGCCCCGGCGACAACCGCATCGACTGACGCGGCGACGCCGGCGCCGGTGACCACCACCCCTGCTGTCACTCCAGCCCCGGCGGAGAAGACCGCGGAAGCTCCGGCGGCAACGCCTGACACCGCTGCTCCGGCTCCAATGGACAAGACAGCCGAGGCTCCGGCTGCAGCAGCGCCTGATGCAACCCCCGACCAGACACAGACCGCGGCGATCGACAAGTCGGCGCTGACCGAAATGCCGGTCGACAAAATCCGGTCCGAGGATTTGGTTGGCACCACCGTCTATGGCGCCAATGATGTCAACGTCGGTGAGATTGGTGACGTCGTGCTGACGGGCGACAAGAAGGTCGATGCCGTCATCATCGACGTCGGCGGTTTCCTTGGCGTTGGCGAGAAGGAAGTGGCGATCGGCATGGATAACCTGAAATTCATGACCGACAAGGATGGCAAGCGCTATCTCTACACGAACTTCACCAAGGAGCAGCTCGAGGCGCAGGCCCCCTATGACAAGGCCACATATGCGCAAAACCGCGACACCCAGCGCATGATGATGCGCTAGTTTACTCCAACGACGAAGGAGGCCCGTGCCGGCAAAGGCGCGGGCCTTTCTTATGACTGGAAAGGTGGCAGGCCGGCGACGTGGCCGACAACGCCGTCCTCGGTCAGTTCGGCAAGCGCCAGCGACTGATCGAGATGTTCGGCCCGCCAGGCAAGCAACCTTTCGGCAAGCTCCAGCCGGACCGGCAGATAGGCCGGATCGGCAGCGACATTGGTTAGTTCGTCCCGATCCTGCTCCAGGTCGAACAGCAGCGGCGGCAGGCCGCCGCCGAAATGTACATATTTGAATTCCTTCGTGCGGATGACGGCCAGATTGCACTGGCGCGGACCGATGCCGAAATGGCGCTCGGCATGACCATCGGCAATCGAGCGGAAATCGAACTCCCAATGCGCGGCCTCGCGCCAGTTGTCCGGCTCCGTGGCATCCAGGAACGGCTTCAGCGACTGTCCGTCGAGATGCGGCGGGGTTTCCTCGCCAAGCAGATCGAGCAAGGTCGGCGCTATGTCCACCGCCTCGGTGAAGCGGTCGACGCTGGCGCCGGCCGCTTTGCGGCGACGCGGGTCGTGGACGATCAGCGGAATATGATAACTGCCGTCGAAGAAGCCGCCCTTGCCCAGCATGTAATGGTCGCCCATCATTTCGGCATGGTCGGAGGTCAGCACGACGATGGTGTCATCCCAGGCATCCGCTGCCTTGACTGCCTGCCAGATACGGCCAAGCTGCGCGTCGACTTCCGAGATCATGCCGTAATAGAGCGCGCGGATGCGGCGAAAATCGTCGTCGCCCCAATCGCGCACCTTGCCCTCGGCGCCGGGGCGGAAATTCGAACGCTCCTGCAGGTTAAGGTTGTAGGCAAGGTAGGGATGGCATTCTGCCTCGGCCTGCCAGCTCACGGCGCGGTGGAAAGCCGGTCCCTCGGCAGGATCATACCTGCTGTTGTAGGGCTCTGGCACGATGAACGGCGGATGCGGGCTGAGGAAGGAAAGATGCGCGAACCACGGTGTATCGCGCTCCTGTTCGCCAAGCCAGCGGAGGAATTCGCCGGTCAGGAAAGCGGCTGGGGATTCGTCCTTCGAGTAGACGGGTGGCGCGTTGGTCACTGCGCTGTCGGTCGTGCCTCCATGCTCGTCGGCTGGGCGATGGATGTCGGGAAAGCCGGCGCCGCTATCGATGCCGCGCGCCTTGAGCCACGACAGCCATGGTTTCTGGTGCTCCGGCAGGAGTTGGCGCACGGTGAAGCCGGGCAGCACGCCTTCGTAGCTTTTCAGCCGCGGGTCGCCCGGCGCCAGCGTGCGCGGATCGGGCGATACGTCGGTATAGCCGAACAGCGTCGGATCATAGCCGAGGTTGCGCGCCGAGAGCGCGATGTTGCCATGGCGGGCGTCGAGCGGCGTGCCGTTGCGGCAGACGCGGTTGTTCATCTGGTAGAGGCCGGTGTAGAGGCAGGCGCGTGCCGGCGAGCACGGCGCCGCGCCGCCATAATGCTGTCGAAACAGTACACCCTCGGCGGCGAGCGCGTCGGCATTCGGCGTCCGCACCACCTTGTGGCCTGCCGCCGACAGGCACTCGCCGCGCCACTGATCGCAGGTGATCAGGAGAACATTCGGGCGTCTGTCTTTTCTGACCAATGCTGTATCCTTCATTGAGAACGTGCCGCTCATGGAGCCGAATTTTTGTGGCGACGCAAGCCTGAGGTGTTCGCGAAACGGTGAACAAAAGTTGTCTTATTGTTCACTTATAGAGCACAGTCCATTCTGTGTTTGCGACCTTTGCCGTCGGCCGGCGGGTCCTCATATTGGCGTGGAGCGCGGCATGGGCCGCACAGGACAAGGGAAGGAGCAGGAAATGCTCGACCAGATCAAGGGCCTGCATCACGTCACTTCGATGGCCAGGGATGCACGCCAGAACAATGAGTTCTTCACAAAAAAGCTCGGCCTGCGCCGGGTCAAGAAAACCGTCAACTTCGACGCGCCGGATGTCTACCATCTCTACTATGCCGACGAGGTCGGCACGCCCGGTTCGGTGATGACCTATTTTCCTTTCCCCAACATCGGCAAGGGCCGCCACGGCGTCGGCGAAGTCGGCACAACGATCTATTCGGTGCCCGAAGGCACGCTTGCCTATTGGGAAAAGCGTTTTGCCGATGAGGGCGTCGCCGGCCTCTCGCGCGACGAGAGCTTCGGCGAGAAGCGCCTTGGCTTCGCCGGTCCCGACGGCGACGGGTTTGCGCTGGTCGAGAACAACGCCGACACCCGTACGCCGTGGGCGAAGGGCGATGTTCCCTCCGACGAGGCGATCCGCGGCTTTCACTCGGTGTCGCTCAGGCTGAAGGATGGCGGCGCCACGGAAGAGCTGCTGAAATTCATGGGCTATGAAGAAGTCGACACATCCGGCACTGTAAAAAGGCTGGCGGTGAAGAACGGCAACGGCGCCAATATCGTCGACATCGAATCGCTGCCGGGCGCCGCTTTTGCCGATCTCGGCGCCGGCTCCGTCCACCACGTCGCCTTCGCCGTCGAAAACCGCGCCAAGCAGCTCGAAGTGCGCAAGGCGCTGATCGACACCGGCTATCAGGTGACGCCGGTGATCGATCGTGACTATTTCTGGGCGATCTATTTCCGCACGCCGGGCGGCGTGCTGTTCGAAGTCGCCACCAACGAGCCGGGCTTCGACCGCGACGAGGACACCGCCCATCTCGGCGAGGCGTTGAAGCTGCCGTCGCAGCACCAGCATCTGCGGCCCTATCTCGAGCAACATCTGCAAAAGCTGGAAGGCTGAGGACAAGGCAATGAGCAAGGACGCTTACATCTACAAGACACTGTCCGGTTCGCCTGATGGATCGCTGCTCTTCGTCTTCCATGGCACTGGGGCCGACGAGAGCCAGCTTCTGTCGCTCGGGCGTGATCTCGCGCCGCAGGCGACCATCGTATCGCCGCGCGGCGATGTCTCGGAACACGGTGCCGCGCGCTTCTTTCGCCGCACCGGCGAGGGCGTCTACGACATGGACGATCTGGCGCGGGCGACAGACAAGATGGTTGGCTTCGTCAAGGCACATGTCGAGGCGGCAAAGCCCTCGTCGGTGCTTGGCCTCGGCTATTCCAACGGCGCCAACATCCTGGCCTCGGTGGTGTTCGCGGCGCCCTCTCTGTTCGACGCGGCGGTGCTGATGCATCCGCTGATTCCGTTCGAGCCGGAAATCGAGGGAAGTCTCGCCGGCCGCCGCATCCTGGTCACAGCAGGCAGGCGCGATCCGATCTGTCCGCCCAACCTGACCGCTCGGCTCGAAGCCTATTTGCGCGCCGATGGCGCCGATGTCACAGTGGAGTGGCACGACGGCGGCCATGAGGTGCAGTCGAACGAGATCGAGGCGGCGCGGCGGTTCCTGTCCGCTACGCCGGTAGAAGGAGCGTAAGCAATGCTTGACCAATTGCCGGAGATCGAACTGGAGGATCGCGGTTCCAAGGGCCGTTATCTCTTGCGCGGGCCTGATGGCGCCGAGGCGGAGATGACCTTCACCAAGATCGGCGAGCACCAGATCATCATCGACCACACCGAGGTGCCGGATGCGTTTCGCGGCCAGGGCGCCGGGCTTCGCCTCGTTACCCGCGCCGTCGAGGACGCGCGCGCGGCGGGCAAGAAGATCATCCCGCTTTGTCCGTTCGCCAATGCCCAGTTCCATCGTCACCCGGAATGGGCCGACGTGCTGAAGCAATAGCGCTGGTCCTACCACAGGCCTTAGCCCGCGGTGACGGTTGAGGGCGGGCAGCCGCAAGGGCATCCATCGCTGTGGCATTTGCGCAGATCGCCTGTCCTACCCGGTGGGTTGTCTTGCCTAGTGGGTGTCGCCTTGCCTAAGTAGGTATATTGCCGCCCGACCAATCGAACCGAATGATCCCTTGATGACCGAAACCGACCTTGTTCCCGTCTTCGACGGCCACAACGATACGCTGCTCAGGCTCCATCAGTCGAAGGACGCGGATGTCGAAAAGCTGTTCATCGAGGGAACGCAGGGCGGCCACATCGACCTGCCGCGTGCGAAAAAGGGCGGCTTTGCCGGCGGCATGTTCGCGATCTTTCCGCCGCCGCTCGAGAAATCCAAGCGCAGTGCGGTTCCTCCTGCGCCGAGCGATACTGAGCCCTTGCCGCCCGAGCTTCCGCGCGCCGACGCGCTCGCCTCCACCATCGCGATGGCCTCGATCCTGTTCAGGCTGGAACGAGCGTCGGCGCTCACCGTCTGCCGCAGCGCCGGCGACGTGCGAAACGCGATGGCGCAAGGGTCGATCGCGGCGGTGTTCCATATAGAAGGCGTTGAGGCGATCGACCCCGAACTGACAATGCTCGACGTGCTGCATGCGGCCGGCTTGCGCTCGCTCGGCATCGTCTGGAGCCGCCCGAACGCTTTCGGCCACGGCGTGCCGTTCCGTTTCCCGTCGACGCCCGATACCGGACCTGGCCTGACCGATGCCGGCAAGGCACTGGTCAAGGCCTGTAACCAGCTCGGCATCATGGTCGATCTTTCGCACCTCAACGAAAAGGGGTTTCGCGACGTCGCCGAGATCAGCGACGCACCGCTGGTGGCGACCCACTCGAACGTCCATGCGATCTGCGGCCATTCCCGCAACCTCACCGACTGGCAGCTCGGCGCGATCCGCGAGTCGGGCGGCATGGTCGGGCTGAATTTCGCGACCGGGTTTTTGCGCGAGGACGGCAGGATGAATGCCGATACCAGTCTCGACATCATGGTGCGCCATGTCGATTCGCTGCTGCAGGCGCTGGGCGAAGACGGCGTCGGCCTCGGGTCCGATTTCGACGGCGCCATGATCCCGGCTGTGATCGGCGACGTCACCGGCCTGCCGAAGCTGCTCGATGCGTTCGCCGAGCGCGGCTTCGGTCGCGCGCTGATCGAGAAGATCGCCTATCGCAACTGGATCAGTATGCTGGAAAAGACCATCGGCTAAAGCGTGTCGCCCGGCAGAGTAGCCAGCGACCTGCAATATATCGATCGAGCGGGGTTTTGATGATCTCGACAAGACCGTTGTCTCCGGAGCTCAAGCCGCGGATGATTGCGGACTTCGAGAACTTTAGGGCCGGCTCTTGAAGCGCCAGACCGTACGAGCCGATGTCGCCATCGTCGGCGCCGGCTTTACCGGCCTGTCGGCCGCGCATGAATTGAACAGGGCCGGCATTGATTTTGTGCTGCTCGAGGCGCGCGGCCGCGTCGGCGGGCGGGTCGAGGCCAAGTGGAATGGGCTTGGCGAGCTGATCGACAGCGGCGGTCAGTTCCTGTGCGAGGACATGCCGGAACTGATGGCCCTGGTGCGAACGCGCGGTAAGACGTTGGTCGAGACCTATGTTAAGGGCGAAGTCATTGCCCAGCCGCGGACGGGCGAAAAGGAAGCCGAGCGAATCTACTGCGCCTCGATGGCGATCCGCGACCGCATGAACGCGATTGCACCGGCCGATCCGACTATTGCCGGCTTGACCGTCGCCGCATGGCTCGATCGCCAGAACGATCCCGGTGAGGCCAAGGCGGCTTTTCGCTCGATGATCGAGGGCCTGTGGTGCCAGGCGCTCGAAAAACTGCCGCTTTGGCACCTCATCAACAATGACCGTCGTATCACCAATGAAGTGTCGGAACTGCAGTATTTCGTGCACGAAACCATGCAGTCTCTGGCGGATGATCTGGCTGGCGATCTCGGCGACCGCCTGCGATTGAACACGCCGGTCAGAACGATCGAGCGCAGACTGGGAGGCGTTCGTCTCGCGTCGACGACGGGCTCGATCACAGCGCGAACGGCGCTGATCGCCATGCCGCCTATGATGGCTTCGAAGCTGGATTTCGCGCCGCCGCTGCCGGTTGCCTTGGAAAAGGCCCTCGGTGTCTGGCAAAGCGGCGCGGTGATCAAAATGCAGGTGCGCTACCCCACAGCCTTTTGGCGCGCCAAGGGCTTGAGCGGCATGGTGATGTGGCGCGATCCGCCGGCCCTTTTTGCCTGTGACGTCAGCAAGGATGGCGGCCACCCTGCGTTGGTCGTCTTCGTCGGCGGGCCGCTTGCCCTACGCTGGCGGGAATTGGGAGATGCCGCGTTGCGCGCGGAGGTTACGGCGCGGCTCAAGGAGGCGCTCGGCACGGATGCAGGCAGCTTCACCGATTTCACATGTCGCGACTGGACCGACGATCGCTGGAGCGGCGGCGGCTACAGCGATCTCATCATCGATACAAGTGCCACCGACGCCGAACAAACCATCCTGGCCGGCGCCCCGCCAGTGTATTTCGCATCCTCGGAATTGTCTCCGTCATTTCCGGGCTATGTCGAAGGCGCAATCGTGGCTGGGCGCACTGCTGCACAGAAAATCCTCTCGAAATTCAATACGCAATAGTCAAAAGCGCCTCATGGTCGCAGAAGAGGCGTCTCAAGGTGGCGACCGGACGTCGCCGGGCCAGAGCGGCGGCGTGATTTGATCCCGTGAACATGCGACTGCATGAAACAGTTCGGCAACGAACTCCCTCGCCCTCGCATGACCGAATATGCCCGGTACTGCCCGAATTCCCGTTTCAAATCTGTTACACGGTCAGTTTGCGCGCGTCGTTCGTCCGTTACCGGGTGCGGCTAAGTTCCTTTCAACAGAAAAAGAAAATCAATGAAGGGAATGGCGATGCATACGAAAATCCAGTCTGCCTACAGCGCCCGCCTGCAGGCGGAGCGCAACGATCGGCGGCCGAAGCTGGCGCTGCGCCGGCGCGCCAACGACCATCCGATGGCGCTGTTCGTGGTGCTGGGCGCCGCCGCGTTCGTCGGCATGGCCTTCGCGCCGACGGTCGGTCCAGCCTTTGCTTCACTGAACCCGCCGGCAAACATCGTCAACGGCGCGCCGACCACAACCAAGACCGCGCGTCTGCCGATGCCGGAGATCGATTTTGTCTGCAAGGGGCAGGCCTGGGGCGCCGAAAGTGCGGACTGCCTGCGCGTCATCGCCGAGCAATCCGGCATTCACAAGGCTCGCGCGGTCCGCGTGATCGCCAATGCCGCGCCGCTGACCCATACGCCGAACGTTTTTTGATGCCCCCGAGCGACCCTCCAGCGCTCCAGGCAGGCTCCCGCCGCATCCTCGGCTGGGAGTCTTTTTTCTCTGCCCTTTGTTTGAGCATCGGATTTTTTCAAAAACCGATTTCCGCCAGTGTTCTAGCTGCCCAAGGCGGCCTGCTCGGCAATGGCCGACAGCACGCCGCGCACGTCCAGCGTGCTGAACGGCTTTTCCAGGATTTGCGGACGCTGCGGCGCGGGCAACGCCTCGATTTCGGCTTTCGCTCCGATCAGGTCGCCGGTGACCAGAACGAAGCGCCGCGCCAGATCAGGCTTTTCGGCGAGCAGTTCGCGATAGACTGATATGCCGCTGGTGCCGGGCATGCGCAGATCGGAAAAGACAATGTCCGGTGGCATGTGGCCGGTCAAGGTCGCGGCGGCCGATGCCCAGGCCGGCACGATCCGCGACTTGATGCCCATCAATTCCAGAATGTCGGACAGCGACGCGGCGACATCCGGCTCGTCGTCGATGATCAGCGCATGGCGCAATCCGCTCGAGCGCGACGGGGTTTCGCCGGCGGCGGCCGCGCCGGCGGCGATCGCCGGCAACTGGACGACGAAACGGGCGCCCCTCGGCAGAACTTCCTCGAACCAGACATCGCCATTGTGCCGTTCGATGATCGATTTCGAGATCGACAGGCCGATGCCGGTGCCGACGCCGACCGGCTTGGTGGTGAAGTAGGATTCGAAGATGCGGGAGCGTATCGCTTCCGGCACGCCCAGCCCGTTGTCCTCGACCGAGAAACAGGGATTGCCGCGATCGCTGCGAAACGTGCGTACCTTGATCAGCCGGTCGCCGCCGATGCCGGCCAGAGCGTGCTGGCTGTTGATGAGGAAGTTGGCAGCCACTTGCGTCACATGGTCGGCGTCGGCCATGGCCAGCAGCGGACCGCTGGCGAAATCGGTATCGATAATGATGCCGGTTGACCTGGCGCCGTAGGCTGTCACTTCGAGTGCCGCGCGGACCACCTGGTTGAGGTCGGTTTCGGCCTGCGACGCGGGATGCAGGCGGACCATCGAGAGGAAGCTCTTGACGATGCGGCCGCACCGCTCGGCGGCTGCTCGCACCTTCTCGGCCCGCACCTTGGTCTGCGGGTCTGAGGCGAACTCGTGCAGCAGCGTCGATTGGGCGACGACCACGGCGAGCGGGTTGTTGAGCTCGTGTGACACGCCGGCAAGCAGCGAGCCCATCGCCGCCATCTTCTCGTTCTGGTGCAGCTTTTCACGCTGGCGGCCGATCTCCTCTTCGGCGCGCAATTTGTCGCGAAGGTCGCGGATCGAGCCGAAAATCAGGCGGCGGTCGGCGACCCGCATCTCGGTCGCGGTCAGTTCGATCGGAAAGACCTCGCCGGCCGCATTCTGGGTTACGGTCTCGATCCGCTGGCCGACCATCGGCGCGCCGCGGCCCGACATGTATTCGGCGCCCGACACATAGCCCTTTCGATAATATTCCGGAACGACGGTGTCGAGCAGGTCCTTGCCGAGGATGTCGCTGCGCTGGTAGCCGAACATCTTTTCGGCGGCCGGATTGAATTCGATGATCGAACCGGTCTCGTCGATGACGATGATGGCGTCGAGCGAAGCCTGCAGCATGGTGCGGCGGATGACTTCGCTGGCATGGGCATCGGAAAGCGATCGTTCGATGGCGTCGCCTATGGCCAGTGCCACGATGTGCAGCGTTGCCTCTTCCTCGTCGGTCCATTCGCGCTCGTTGACGCAGTCGTTGACCGCCAGCGTGCCCCACAGATGGCCATGCGCAAAGACCGACACCGACAGGAACGACTTGATGTGCTGCTTTTCGAAGTCGATTCTCAGAAAACCTTCGAGGTCGCGCGTGTGTCCCGCGAAGATCTTGCCTTGCCGCTCGTCCTCCGCCAACCGTTCCAGCAGTGGGTCCGAATTGACAACCGACTGCAAGATCACCGTTGGCGATGCCAGTTCGCCGCCAAATCGCGGGTTGATCCAGTAGGCCGCGACCGACTGGGCAAAGCCCTGGCCGGGCAGCTCGCGCAGCCGAAACAGGATGCCGCGCTGGCAATCCATGGCCTCGCAAAGCCTTTCAAGGATGCCGTCCATCTCGCGCTGCCAGTCGCCGGCTTCGCGAAGCCGGCGAACGACATGGACAGCCGCCATCGCCGCGCCCTGCCTGACGCCTTGCATACCGCTGCGTGCTGCTTCAGCCGTCATGGTCAGCCGTCATTTCACAGTCGTGCCCGGCCACAGTGGTACCAGTGGTCGCGCCGCTCAGTTGCTTTCGCCGGTCGGCAGCGAGAAGATATAGCCTTCGCCGCGGACCGTGCGCAGGAATTTCGGATTGGCAGGGTCCGCCTCGATCTTCTTTCTCAGCCGCATGATGCGGATATCGACCGCGCGTGACGATTCCGGATCTTCCGCGAAGCCGATCGCCTCGGAGATCGCCGCACGCGTCAGCAAACGGTTGGCACGTGTCAGGAAGACCTCCAGCACGTCGAATTCGCTCTTGGCCATGTCGATGACCGTCCCATTGGTGCCGGTGACGAACCGGCCGTCGAGATCGGCATGGAAAGGGCCGAAGCTCATGAAACGGCGGTTGGCAGTTGTTTCAGCCTTGGCGCCCTGTGGTTCGGCCGGCTGCGGCACGCGGCGCAGCACGCTGCGGACCCTCGCCAGCACCTCGCGCAATTCGTAAGGTTTGACGATGTAGTCGTCGGCGCCGAGTTCCAGCCCGACTATGCGGTCGAGCGCGGTGCCGGCGGCAGTGGCATAGATGATGCCGATCGGCATTTTCGAGCGCAACCAGCGGCCGAGCGACAGGCCGTCCTCGCCCGGCATGGCTATGTCGAGGATGGCCAGATGAAACGACTGCGTTTCCAGCAAGGTTCGCGCGGCGCTGGCACTCTCGGCCGTCGCGACATCGTAGCCGCTGGCGCCGAGATACTCGGCGACCGCGTCCCTCAGATCGGGCTCGTCCTCGACGATGACAATTCGTGCCCGCACTATGCTCTCGCTCCCGCTTTCAGCGGAAAGTAGATTGGGTATAAACATCATGTCCAGCACTCATCTTCGGTTGCCGGTTGCAGGGTGGAAAAAAATGGTTGCACGATCCGTCATCGCGCTTGTTTCGGTCGCCGAAGTGGTCGCGACCGATCTCGCCGACCATCTCGAACGGCGTGGCCATGACGTGCGCGCGGTGCGGCAGCCGTGGGAGGCCGAATCCTTGCTTTCCGGAAAGGGCATCGATGTCGTCGTCGTCGGCGACAGCCTCAGCCAGGCGGAAGGGCGTGATCTGCTCAGGCGCCATGGCGGCGAGGGCGGGCCGGATTTCATCCTGATCTGCCGGCCGGCCGATCTCGTCGACAAGGTGCTGGCGCTCGAACTCGGCGCCGCCGACGTCGTCGAGAGCCCGCTCAACGTCAGGGAACTCGCCGCCCGTATCGGCGGCTTGCTGGCACGGCGCGGCAGGAACGCCGGGGAACTGGTGGTGCTGGAGAACGCGACGGTCGACCTCCGGTCGGCCATGGTCATGCATCGGTCCGGCACGGAAGAGCAATTGTCGCCGGGTCAGGTGGCGCTGCTCAGATTGTTCCTGGCCAGTCCGCGCAAGGTCTTGACGCGCGACGACATCATTGCCGCCGCGCCCGCCGAAAATGCCGATGCCTTCGATCGCTCGATCGATTCGCGCATCGTGCGGCTGCGCCGCAAGCTCGACACTGAAACCATAACCACCATAAGGGGTGCGGGCTACCGGTTCGATCCGCCGACGCAGTTCGCCGACTGAGGCCGGGGCCCTCACCGTACTGTCCACAGGCCCAGGCGCTCAGCGCACCACGAGAAGCGACGGACCTGTCGGCATTTCGCTGGCCGCGACGAATTCGCTCGCATGGGCACGATCCCTAAGAAGCACGGTGGCGAGGCCGGCAAAGCCGAGCAGGCCCTGTGCGTAGAGCAGTGCGGAAAGCACCGAAGCTGCAAATTTCGTGTTCATCGTTTTCGTCCCCCAATTTGGTTTTAAGTTCGGTTCAGGGAAACCCCCGAAGTGCCCGCGCCGCCAGCGGAGCCCCCCGTCGCGGCGCGGGCCTTCGGTCCTCTCGGCTGCAAGTTGCCGGAGGGGCCGCGCATCTTCTTCAGCCCAAAACCGACCCGCCAGAGGGTCTTGAGCCGGTTAATGCGCAGACTGGACACGATCCAGACCGTGGCGAAAAACAGTGCGGCATACAGCGTCGAAACTTCGCCTGAAGTCATCTCCGCAAGCTTCGTCATCGGGTTGCCGGCGAAGGTGCCGACACCACCAATGATCGCTGCGGCTATGCTTATCCTAAAGAGCCAGGAGATCGCGTTCGATTGCATGTTCATCTTCGTTTGTGCCGGCTGTTTTCGTTGGGTCAACTCTGCGGGTGGCCTGTATCCGGCTCATGCCGCTAGAGTCCGCGCTTTGTTGCAGATTGGTTTCGAGCCAAGTCAAGTTTCTTTCCTAGGAGCGAAAACCGCACTTTCGCTTGGAGATGGCAGTAGCTTTTTGCGGAATCCGGGCTCGATCAGCCGAGGCGTTGTGTCCTTGATTCACCCCTGCAAACCCCTCGGATGGGCTTCCGTCCGTTAACCAGAGGAAACAGATTCGAAACAGAAACGTCTGCCGTGCGAAATCAATTCGAAACGTGACCCAACGATAAGCCACTCATCGAATTGGAGCCGGCCGTGCCCGGCAGACAGGGGGATATCATGTACACTGGCATTTCCGCCAAGCTCATCAACATCGCCGCCGCCGTCACTGCGGGTACGGTTCTTCTGTTCGGCGCCGGCAACGGCGTTGCCCATGCCGCCAATCGGGCCGCCAATCAGATCGTGGCGCGGATTTCGCTTTCGCAGCAGACGATGGAAGTCCTGGTCGACGGGCGGCCGACCTTCGCGTGGAAAGTCTCGACCGGCGGCAAGGGGCATGTCACCCCGACCGGCTCGTTCAAGCCGACCCGCATGCACCAAATGTGGTATTCGAGGAAATACGACAGCGCGCCGATGCCGCATTCGGTCTTCTTCAAGGGTGGCTACGCCGTGCATGCGACCAATTTCGTCAAGCGTCTCGGCCGCCCGGCCTCGCATGGCTGCGTGCGGCTGCATCCGGACAACGCCGCCGATTTCTACCAGCTTGTCGAGATTTTTGGTCCGGCCAACACCCGGATCGTCATCGTCAAATAGATAACCAAAGACTATCCGCCTGCCGGGTATAAATATATTGCGGGTCGGATATCACTGCCCAAGAAAAAGGCCGGAAATTTCCGGCCTTTTTTGTCAATCAATCAACCGGGACCGGCATCAGCTTCGGATCCGGCTTCTCGGCGTGATGCGGCAGGTCCTTGCTGGCAATGAAGGTGTAGAACATCGGCACCACGAACAAGGTGAACATGGTCCCCACCAGAATGCCGGTGAAGATCACCAGGCCCATCGAATAGCGCGCCGCCGCACCCGCGCCGCTGGAGATGATCAGCGGCACCACGCCGAGCGCCATCGCCGCCGTCGTCATCAGGATCGGCCTTAGCCGCACCCTGGCCGAGGCGACGATCGCATCGCGCCGCCGCATCCCGTGGAGCTCGCGCTGCTGGTTGGCGAACTCGACCAGAAGAATGCCGTGCTTGGTGATCAGGCCGATCAGCGTGATCAGACCGACCTGCGTGTAGATATTGAGCGTTCCCAGCCCCAGATTGAGCGGCACGATCGCGCCGAAGATCGACAGCGGCACCGACATCATGATGATCAACGGATCGCGGAAGCTTTCGAACTGCGCCGCCAGCACCAGATAGATAACGAGAACGGCTGCCGCGAAGGCGATGATGATCGTGTAGCCCTGTTCCTTCTCCTGCCGCGACTGGCCGGTATAGTCGATGAAGAACGTCTCGGGCAGGCTTTCCCTGGCGATGTCCTCGATGGTCCTCAGCCCGTCGCCGGTGGTGACGGTTGGCAATGGCAGAGCGGAAATCGTGGCGGAGTTCAATTGGTTGAACTGCTCGATCACGGCCGGCGAGGCGTTGTTCGAGATCTTCACCACCGCCGAGAGCGGCACCATCTCGCCCGACGCGCTGCGCACGAAATACTCGGCCAGCTTTTCAGGGTTGTCGCGGAAGTTCTGCGGCACCTGCGGGATGATGTCGTAGCTGTTGGATTCGCGGTCGAATTGCGCCACTTCGGCGCCACCGACCAAGAGGGTCAGCGTCCGGCCGATGTCGGCGATCGGCAGGTTGAGCGCCGCGGCGCGGTCGCGGTCGATCGTCACCGTCACTTGCGGCGCGTCGTAGGACATCGAGTTCTGCACGGCGAGGAAGCGACCGGAGGCCTGCGCCTTGTTCTTGATGTCCTCGGCCGCTTCGTACACCTGGGAGGCATCGCCGGTCGAGCGCACCACCATCGTGACCGGCAGGCCGCCGCCGGAGCCGGGCAGCGTCGGCGGGGCGAAGACGAAAGCCTCGACGCCCGCCACCTTGGCAAGGCGGGCGGTGATGTCTTCCTGAAGTTCCTTCGAGCTGCGCGCGCGCTCGGCCCAGTCTTTGAATGCGAAGCCGACGAAGGCGTTGTTCGTCGGGCCTTGGAACGCAACAGCGGAGAACCGCGCCCTGGTTTCGGGGATATCATTCATCAGCCCGAGAATCTGGTTCACATAGGTCTCGGTGTAGTCCGACGTGGCATAGCGCGGCGCATTCACAATAGACAGCAAGAAGCCCTGGTCTTCTTCCGGTGCCAGTTCGCTCGCGGTCTTGGTGAACATGAAACCGGTCGTGGCCACCAGTGCGATGACGATCATCAGCGTCACTGGGCGATATTTCAACGAGCCGCTGACCAGCCGCTCATAGATGTTTTCGACGCGCCCGAACGTGTTGTCGACAATACGCTGGAAGCGGCTGTGCGAGCCGGCCCTGAGGATGCGTGCCGACATCATCGGCGTGACGGTGAGGGCAACGACACCCGAAAGCACCACCGAGCCGGCAAGCGTCACCGCGAATTCGCGAAACAGTGCGCCGGTCAGGCCGCCGGTGAAGGCCAGCGGCGCGAACACCGCGGCCAGCGTTATCGTCATGGCGATGACGGCGGACGAGATCTCCCGCATGCCGTTGAAGGCCGCCTGCATCGGCGACAAACCGTCTTCCTCCATGTGGCGGTGGATGTTTTCCACCACCACGATGGCATCATCGACGACGAGGCCGATCGCCAGCACCATGGCCAGCAACGACAAAAGATTGATCGAATAGCCCAGCGAAAACAGCAGGAAGCAGACGCCGATCAGTGACAGCGGAATGGTTACAATCGGCATCAGCACCGAGCGGAACGAGCCGAGGAAGAGCAGGATGACGACGATGACGATGGCGACCGCCTCGCCGATGGTCTTGAACACCTCCTCGATCGACGCGCTGATCTGCTCGGTCGAATCGTAGACGATCTCGATCGTCATGCCGAGCGGCAGCGTCTCCTGAATTGTCGGCACAATTTCGTGGATCGCCTCCGCCGTCGTCAGCGGATTGGCGGCCGGCGTCGGGAAGATGGCGAGAAAGATGCCGGGCTTGCCGTTGAAAGTGACCCTGGTGTCGGTGTTCGCTGCGGCGAGCTCGACGCGTGCCACGTCGCGCAGCCTCACCACATTGCCGTCCTTCGATCGGAGCGGAAGAGCGGCGAAAGCTTCCGGCGTCTGCAGCGTCGAGCGAACGGTAATCGAGGAAGCGACGTATTCGTTTTCGGTGTTGCCGGGTGCTGACAGGAAATTCGATTCGTTGATGGCGGTCAGCACTTCTGCCGCCGTCACGCCGCGCGCCGCCAGCTTGATCGGGTCGATCCAGACGCGCATCGAATATTCGGCGGCGCCGAAGATCTGCACGTCGGCGACACCCTCGACCGTCGACATGCGCGGCCGCACAACGCGCTCGATATATTCGGTGAGCTGTTCCGGCGTCATGTTCGGATTCTGCATCGAGATATACATCATCGCGAACTGCTCGCCGGTGCCCTTGACGATCACCGGGTCTTCGGACTCGTCCGGCAGGTCGCCGCGCACGCCTTGCACCTTCGAGAGGACTTCGTTCAGCGCGACGTCGGGGTTGGAGCCGAGTTTCATCTGCACCGTCACGGTGCTGGAGGACGCCCGGCTTGCCGACGTGACATAGTCGATGTTTTCGGTCGAAGCGACGGCACGGGCGATCGGCGCGGAAATGAACCCCTGGATCAGGTCGGCGCTGGCGCCGGGATAGGCCGTGGTGATCGTGATGGCCGTTTCTTCGACCTCCGGATACTGCCGGATCGAGAGGCTGAAGATGCCCTGGAAACCCAGGAGCAGGATCATCAAGGCGAGCACGGTCGAAAGGACCGGACGGCGAATGAAGATGTCGGAGAAGCTCATTTCTGGGCTGCCTGCTGGTCTGCCGGCTTGGTCGGATCGATGGTGTTGTCGACGGCAACGGACATGCCGTTGGAAAGGCGGTTCTGGCCGGCGGTAACGACTTCGTCGCCGGGCGCGATGCCTTCCAGGATCTCAACCAGGCCGGCATTGCGGCGGCCTGGCTTGACGAACACCTGGGCAAGCACGAGCTGCGGTTTCTGTTCTTCCGCCGTCGGTTCGGCCGGCGTTGCCGCCGGTTCTTCCTCGGCTTTTGCCGCGCGCGCCTCGGCCGCGGATTTCGCAGTATCCGTGGCGGGCTTTTCTTCCGGCTTCGCAGGAGCAGCAGGGGCGGCGCCGTTGGCCGCGGCGGGCTTTGCGGGACGTACCACAAAGACGAAGTCGCCGTAGAGGCTGGAGGTCAGCGCAGTCTGCGGCACCGTCAGCACGTTGTTTTCCTCGGGCAGTTCGACGCGCACCTGCACGAACTGGCCAGGGGTCAGCTTGCCTTCGGGGTTGGCGACCTCGGCTCTGACCGTCACCAGCCGGCTGGTCGGGTCGATCTTCGGGTCGATACCGCGGATGGTGCCAGCGAACGGCAGCTCGCCGTCACCAACGCCAAGCCGTACCTTCTGGCCGATCTTGAGCAGCGGAAGCTGCTGTTCGGGAACCGAGAAATCGGCCCGCATCGTCTCCAGATCCTGCAGGGTGACTACGGAAGTACCGGGTGAGAGATACTGGCCGAGATCGATCCTGGGGATACCCACGGTGCCGCTGAAGGGCGCTGTCAGCAGCTTCTGCTCGAGCACCGCCTGCAGCCTGTTGACCCGCGAAGCGGAAGCCAATGCGGCTGCCCGCGCCGTATCGAGCGTCGATTCCGAGCCGACATCGCGTTTCTGCAATTCAAGGGCGCGTGTCAACGCCGTCTGGTCGAGCGCTGCTTGCGCCTTCGTCGCATCGAGATCGGCGCGTTCGGCGGCATCGTCGAGCTGAAGGAGACCCGCGTTGGCTTCAACCTTCTGATTGGCGTGAAACAGGATGTCCTTGACGATGCCGGCGGTTTCGACGGTCAGGTCGACGCCGCGGACCGCGCTGACAGTGCCGATCGCCTCGACGCCCGGCGTCCACTCCGTCGGCTTGACGATTGTCGTCGACACGGTCGCGGCCGGCGGTTTCATCGTGGCGAAGAATTGCTGCATTGCATTGTCGCGGAACAAATTGAAGCCGACGATGCCGCCGCACACCAGCACGAGCAGAATGAAGGCAATGATGAAACGCTTGATCACGAACAGTCCCCTTGGCCATGGCCCGGCATAACAGTCGGATGACCGAAACACATACCTGTGACTGGTCCCGATTTCAAATGACGGCGATCTTACTGTACCGTCTGGACGGTCTTGTCAATTCCGCGTAGGCTAAGTATGGGGAGCGAATGATGAAGGCCCGCAGAACAAATTCGCGTGATAAGATTCTCGCCGCCGCCGCCGATGTGGCACGCGAGACAGGGCCCGGCAGCCTGTCGCTGGACGCCGTCGCCAGCCGAGCCGGCGTGTCGAAAGGCGGCTTGCTGTACAATTTCCCGACCAAGGCGAAACTGATGCAGGCGCTGGTAGAGGATTACCTGCGCGCCTTCGAGCAGGCGCTGGAGTCCGCCCGCACGGCCGGCGTCGGCGGCGAAAGCCCGCTTGCGACTTACATCAAGCTTTCGGCCGAACATACCGAGGAATCGAAGCCGTCGGCTTCCTGGATATTTGCAGCGATCGCCGAGGATCCCGATTTCCTGACACCGATAAAATTGTTCAGGCGGCAGGTTTTCGAGCGCCTCAAGGGAGAGACGCCGGACCTCAAGGCGCTGCTGGTCTGCTACCTCGCCATCGAAGGACTTCGCAGCATGAACCTCTTCGATTCGGACGTTCTCTCACAGGACGAACGTCGGTTGCTGGTATCGTCCTTGCTGGACATCGCGGGATAGATTGCCGCGTAGGGCGGGCGTAGCCACCTTGGTGAGATCCTCTCCGCTCGCCGGCACGAGGGGCGCCTTGCTGTTGTAGACGATGCCGGTGGTGACCAGCTTGGTCGAGAAACAGGTTGAGCTGGTTGGCCAGAGTGCCGTTCAGGGAACTTTTGTTCGGCTGGCGATTTTGGATGTATGGTGGGAACCCGAACGGCCAGAAGGGTGTTGCCGATGACGACAAAACGCTTTGCGATCTGCGCGCTCGCTTTCGCGATGGGCTGCAGCATGTCCGCCGCGGCCTTCGCTGGAAGTCGCGACCAACGGGCTGACCCTGAACGCTACGTTCCCGCCGAAGGCGACATCATCGACATCCTGTTCGGCGGCCCGCGCTACTATGACCAGCAGTTGTTCACGACGGCCGCCGGAGCCTGCTCCTACCAAAGGGTCGGCCCCGACGCGAATGCGTTGAACAAGATCAACGATCACCATTGCGGCAAGTAGGCAGGCTTCAGCGCCCGCCAGTCTTCTTCATCTGCTCGATGATCTCGGCCATCAGCGCCAGGTCGCGACGTGAATCGGCGAGGTCGGTCAGTGGCTTTGTCCCGTCGGTGATGTGGCGATGGAAGGTCTCAAGTTCATTCGAGAAGGCGTCGCCATAGAGCGGCCCGTATGTCCGCGTCACCGGGCCGGCTGCGCCGGCCTCCGTCACTTCTAGCCGCGTCGGCAGGCTGCGGATGTAGGGTGTGTCGTAGATGATGCGGACCCGCTTGGTATTCGAGCGCACCTCGATCATCGCGTCGAACAGGCCGAGATCGTCGACCACTGCGTCGTAGCAGCAGGCGAAATGGTCGTAGTCGAAGGTCACGCTGGTGTTGGCGCCGCCATTGGTGCGGTGCGCCGCCAGCACGCGAACCGGTTCGCCGAGCAGCCCGCGCATCGCCGAAATATGGTGCGAGCTCAGCGCCGTCAGGCCGCGATAGGCGCGCACGAGATCGGCCGGCGCATCGGAGCCCACCACTTCTCGAATCAGCGTGTCGCGCTCCTTGGCGCCACGCTCCAGAAGCGCCGGGTCGATATCCCGGGGATAGAGGACGTTCTGGCTCTTCTTCAGGAAATGCCGGCCCTCGGAGATCAGGTCGAAGATTCGGACATGGGTGATATCGGCGAAGTCAGGCAGTTCCTCCATCGCTGCCAGATAGGCCGGCGCGTAGCGGCGCATGTAGCCGACAAGGATCGTCTTGGCGTAGTTTGGCGTCAGCGCCAGAAGCTCGTCGATCTCGCGCACCGTCAGGCAGGCGGGCTTTTCCAGGAGGACATGCTTGTTCGCCTGGACGGCGGCACGGACGAAACGGCTGTGGGTTTCGTCGGACGAGAGGATGAAAACCGCGTCGATATCCGGCGAATCGATCAGCTCTTCGGCGGAATTAAAGGCCGCAGCCGTCGGGTTTTGGGACCGGCAGAGCGCCACCAGGCTCGGCGAAACATCATAGACGCCTGATATCAGCCAGCGGTCGCGCTGATCGCTCAGCACCGGCAGATGGATCGACTGCGCGACCTCGCCAAGACCCACAAGTCCGACACGGATTACCGCCACGGCACACTCCCTTTGCAAACCAATTGTTTCAGCCAACAGCTCGTTATAGCGACAGGTGCGGCTCGACCCGGCCGTCCGTCATGCGGCGCCGGTGACGAGCGCAACGAGTTCGTTGCCGGTCGTCTCCGAGGCACGCACCGTCGCCACCATCCGTCCCGCTCGCATCACCCAGATCTGGTCGGACAGGCACCGCACCTGATCGAAATTATGGCTGACCAGGATGACGCTGACGGCCTGTTCGCGCAGCCGCCGGATCAGGGCTTCGACATTGGCCGTCTCCTGCACGCCGAGCGCTGCGGTTGGTTCGTCCATCACCACCAGCTTGGCGCCGGAACCCGCGGCGCGGCAGATCGAGATCGCCTGTCGTTGTCCGCCCGAAAGGCGCCGCACGCGCTGACTGACCGAAGGCATGTTGATCGACAGGCGCGACAGCATGGCGCGCGCCTGCTGTTTCATCGCCTTGCGGTCGAGCAGGGCGAAGGGACCGATCCGACGCACGATCTCGCGGTTGAGGAACAGGTTCTGGGCGACGGTCAGTTCGTCGATGAGCGCCAGGTTCTGGTGCACCGTCTCGATGCCGGCCTTACGCGCCTCGTCGGGATTGGCGAAGGGACGCGGCCGCCCGTCGAAGAAGATGTCTCCTGCATCCGGCACATGCACGCCGACCAGGCAGCGTATCAGTGTCGACTTGCCGGCGCCGTTGTCGCCGATCACCGCCGTGACCTCGCCACGGCGGGCCTGGAAGGCGACATCGGTGAAGGCTCGGATGCCGCCGAAATGCTTGCTCAGCCCTTCGCAGGCGAGGATCGCGTCGGCCGACGGGGAGTGATTGACGGCGCTCATTTCTGATACCGCATGATCAGTGCCGCCAGCACCACGATGGCCCCTACGGCAAGGGGTTGGTAGAAGGCCGAAACGCTGAGCAGCGTTAGCCCGTTGACGAGAGCGGTGAGCATCAGCGCACCGATCGCCGGGCCAAGAATGCTGGCGCGGCCGCCGAACAGGCTGACACCGCCGAGAACCACCGCCGCCACCGAATTCAGCAGAAGGCTGGTGTTGATCTGCGGTTCGGCCGAGCCGATGCGCGCGACCAGGAGCAGTGCGGCGATGCCGGCGCAGAAGCCTGAAATCGTATAGGCGGCGATCTTGACCCGGTTGGTGCGGATGCCGAGCGCGCTGGCGCTTTCGACCTGGCCGCCGGTCGCCAGCAGATGCACGCCGAAGCGGGTGTGGTAGAGCGCGATATGCGCCACCAGAACGGCCGATATCGCCACCCAGACGGGATAGCCGAACGGTCCAAAGGAGCCGGAGGCCAGCCGCAGCAGGAAAGGCGAGCCGACCATTATCGGCTCGCCGCCCGACAAGATCAGGCCGAGCCCGGTGACGCCCGAAAGCGTGCCGAGCGTTACCACGAAGTCGGGTATTCGCCCGGCTGTGATGAGCACGCCATTGAGGAAGCCGACCGCGCTGGTGGCGGCTACGGCGAGCACACAGGCGAGGAAGATGCCATACCCCGCGGCATCGACGAGGCCGAGGATGATGGCGCCCAGCATGACGGCTGCCGCCAAGGAGAGATCGATGCCGGCGGTGGCGACGACGAAGGTCTGGCCGATCGACAGCACGACCAGGATTGCCGCGGCCAGCAGCAGGGCCTGCAAATTGGCGATGCTGAGAAAGACCGGCTGACTAATGCCGAAGACGATGACGAGGCCGACAAGGCCGACGACCGATGCCCAGTCGGCCCAGAAGGAAGGATCCAGGAGGAGAGCCGACAGGGAGGGGCGGCTCTCCTCCGCCGCGCCCGCGGTATGCACGGGCGCGTTTTGTTCAGGAATGCTCACTTCAACATCTCGCGGAAGGGATCGGGATAGTCGCCGCCCGGACGCGGGAAGTTCTTCAGCGAGGCTTCGGCATTGTCCTTGTTGATCAACAGAACCGGCGCCGGCACGTTGGCGGGCAGTTCCTTGCCCATGGCCGCTGCCTTGCAGGCTTCCACGCCCATGGCACCGACGACATAGGGATATTGCGCGACGGTCGCGGCGAGTTCGCCGGCCGCGACCGATTTCAACGCGTCGACGATGCCGTCGAGGCCGATCACCTTGACGTCCTTGCCCGAGGTCTGGACGGCGCGCTGAACGCCGAGCGCCATGATGTCGTTGGCGGCGAAGAAGCCGGCGAGATCGGGATGCGCGGCCAGGATGTCGGTGGCAGCGGTGAGTGCCTTCTCGCGATCCCAGTCGGCACTGACCATCACCACGACTTCGAGCTTGCCTTCGACAGCCTGCTTGAAGCCCTTGATGCGGGCGTTGCTGCCGACATCGCCGACGATGCCGGCCACCAGCGCGACCTTGGAGCCTGCAGGAACCAGCTTCAGCATCTCTTCGCCTGCCAGCACGCCGGCGGCAACGTTGTCTGTGCCGATATAGGTTGAGATGGTGAAGCCCGCGGCCTTGGCCTGCTCGGCGTCGATGGTGCTGTCGATGTTGACGATCGGCTTGTTCTTCTGGGCGACAGGCACAAGTGCCTGGACGAGGTTGCTGACGCTGATCGGATTGACCAGATAGCAATCGAAATCCTGCATGGCCATGGCGGTCAACCGATCGGCCTGCCCGGTGGCGTCGCCCATATTGGCGGCTGCCTGGATAGTGACGGCCACACCCTCGGCCTTGGCCTGCTCTTCGATGCCCTGGTGCATATACTGGAAGAAGGGATTGTCGAGACCCTTGACGATAGCCGCGACGCGGGCTGCGTCCTGGGCTTGGGCCGGCATGGAAATGATGGCTGCAAACAGGCCTGCGCCAAGCGACAGGCAATTGAACATACGCATGCTTCTGCCTCCTCCTAATTGTTGGTTGTGCCGCAATTGACCCGTTGTCCGGCGAACGGAATGCCTGTGCCGGCTAAGGCCAGCCCGGCACTTGCGAAAAGCTGCCGACCACTGGGCGATTGCCATGCGGCTCGCCGGTTCAGGAACCGTTCCGGGTCATTGTTCGTGTCAGGCATTTCTCCTCCCAGAGCGCTGACCGATGCCTGTCAGCATTTCCGCATGTTTTAGAAAAATTTGACACGCGTCAAGATTTAAAATGGTGTGCAGTGGTTTTTGATGTGCTGCGATGCAGCAGAAATCGACACTGCTGGGAAGTCGAAGCAGGCTCGATGCGGCGTCGTCAGTGGTCCGGGTCAAACTGCAAGTGCACGCCGTCAGGCCGGTTGCAGAGGCGCCAGCGCTGGCCCATCGGTGCGAAATAGGTGGCAAGCCGATGGCGAGATGTCGAGCGCGATCGGGCTGTGCAACGGCGTCCTGTCGCTGCCTTCGGCCTGGACGACCAAGTGATGTCAGGCGCGATCTCGACATGCAGGATGGTCAGGCTGCCAAGCCGCTCCGCCAGCACGGCTTGCCCCTTGAATTGTCCGTTGGCCGAGATGCGGAGATGTTCCGGCCGCATGCCGAGCAGCAGATCGTCGCCAGATTTGCTTGCACCGGCGGCGACCTGCTCGGTCAGCGCCTTGCCGTCCGGCAAGGTTACGGTGACGCCTTCGGGGCCAGTCGACGCCACCTTCAGCTTCAGCAGGAGCAGCGTGGATTTGCCGTAGCCGGACGGGCCAACGAAGACGACGAATTCGCGGTCCTCGACGTCAAGATCAAGCCCCTTGATGATCTCGACGGACCCGTAGGATTTGCGCGCACCGCGCAGCTTGAGCTCAGCCATGGCTTGTCTCCCTGGCGCCGGCACGCTCAGTCGCGCCGTCTTTGTTGTCCTCGTCCTGCGCCATCGCCAATGGCGCGCCCGGTTCGCCTTCCCACAGGATCAGGCTGGCCGCGCCGATCAGTCCTGCGCGGTCGCCAAGCTGCGCCGGCACGATCGGCACATCCCGGTAGGCCGGCATCGCCCGCTGCTCGACGGTCGCCCTGATGGTTGGAGCCAACAGGTCGAAGCCATTGGCGAGGCCGCCGCCCATGACGATCAGGTCCGGCGAATAGAGGTGAAGCAGGTTGGTGAAGCCGATGCCGAGCCACTTCGCCTCCGCCTCGATCAATTCGAGCGCGCTGATATCGCCGGCACGTGCGGCTTCGACGACGTGCCTGGCTGAAACATCGCCGTCAGCCGAAAGGCGCCTGAGCCGGGAGCCGTCGCCCGGCGTTGTCAGCGCTGTGGCACGCCGCCCGAGCGCGGTTCCGGAGGCGACCGCCTCGAAACAGCCGACGGCGCCGCAGAAGCAGCGGTCGCCCTCGCCGGTGATGGTCATGTGGCCGATTTCGGCCGCCAGCCCGCGCCGGCCGTGATAGATGTGGCCGTCGGCAACGACCCCGCCGCCGATGCCGGTCGACACGGTGACGAATACCAGGGATCCGCTGCCTCGGCCGGCGCCGAAGCGCCATTCGCCAAGGGCGGCCGCGTTGGCGTCGTTTTCCAGCCGCACCGGCAGGCCGAAATGCTTGCCGAGAATGTCGATCAACGGCACGTCGTGCCAGCCGGCCAGCGTCGGCGGCGCGATCACGATGCCGGCCTTGGGATCGAGCGGTCCCGGCGCGCCGATGCCGATCCCGGCGACATCCGCCTGTGGGCGCTGTGTCAGAAGCGCCTCGGCCAGTGCAATGATCTGGCCGATCACCGCATCCGATCCCGCGATCGCCATCGTCGGCGCCGAAACCTGCGCGACAATGCGGCCGCCGCTCTCGACCAGCGCGCCGCGCAGCTCCGTTCCGCCGAGATCGAAGGCGAGGGCCAGTCTTGTCATCAGGCGGCGACCTTCAGTCCACGCAGCCAGGCCATGCGCTGCGCGAGGTCAGGGTCGCCGAATGCCAGCGATCCGAGCACCACCGTCTCGGCCCCGGCGGCGCGCAGGCGCGGCACCGTCTCGTGGCGGATGCCGCCGTCGGCAGCCAGGATGAGATCGGCCTCGCGACCGGCTTGCTGCATCAGCATGCGTGCCTCAATCAGGCGGGGGCAAGCCTGGTCGGAAAGGCTCTGGCCCTTGACGCCGATGGATGTGCCGAGGAGCGTCACAAACGCGACTTCGGGCAGGAACGGGGTGACCGCAGCGACCGGCGTTTCCAGCCTGAGCACCACGCCGGCCTCGGCGCCGAGTTGATGCGCAAGCCGCACGGCGCGCAGGCCGGCTTCGCCGTTTTCGGCATGGACGCTGACTAGGTCGGCACCGGCCTCGATGAACTGGCGCGTCTGCTCCTCGACGATCCCCGCTTCGACCATCAGGTGCACATGGATCGGTTTTGCCGTCAGCCCGGCGATCCGCGCTACCAGATCCGGGAAGAACAGGAAGCCGGGGGTGAAGCGGGCGTCTGCGACGTCGATGTGGTGGAGATCGACATGAGGTTCTATGCGCTTCAGGTCGCGCTCCATATTGGCAAGGTCGGCCGACCACAGCGAAAACTCGCCGAGCAGCCGGTTGCGCGGCAGGGCGGCGATGGCGGCGGGACCGGACAGGGTTTTGGTCGTCATGACGGAATGAGGCTCCGGAAATTCGAGTAGGTGTGAAGGAAGGTCGTGATCTCAGCCTGCAGCTCGGCGAAATGCCTGAGGCTGTCGAGTGCCTTGGGAGAGGTTTTGGCAAAGGTTGCGCCGGGGATCGCCGCCGCGAGCGTATGGGCCGCCGTCAGCGGATGCACCGCATCCATGGCATTGCCGATGACGAGCGTGGGGATGCCAAGGGCAGCGGCGTCACTCGCCGAAACGCCCGGGCCGTCGTCGGCAATGTCGGCGAGGACCTGCGCGAATGGCGCGGCGTCCGTCCGGTCGAAATAGCCGAACAGCGAGGCAAGGTTGTCGGGCGCGTCGCGCTGCAGGCGCGCGGCGGTTTCCGATTGCGCGAAGATCGCCCTCGCCTTGTCGGGGCCGTGGTCCAGGATAAGCTTGGCAACCTCGGCGATCGGCCGCAGGTTCACCGGCGCGCTGTCGAAAATCCAGGCCGGCCGCACCAGGAGAAGACCCGCGACGCGGTCCGGATGACGGCAGGCCAGGCGCATGGCGATCGCGGCGCCCATGGAAATGCCGCCGGCGACGAAACGATCGAGGCCGGCCTGATCGGCGGCGGCAACAACATCGTCCGCGAACATCTCCAGGGAAAACGGCCGGCGGCTGCCCAGTCCGGACGCGCCGTGTCCACGGCATTCCAGCGTGATGCGCCGCAACCCCGGCCCGGAAGGGAAAGCCTGGGCGACCTGCGCCTCGCCACCGCCCAGGCCGTGCTGAAAGACAACCGCAAGCCCGTCGCCGTGGTCGCAGACTTGGAGCAATGCGTCATCGCGAAGCAGCTTGGCAAGGCGGCGCATCAGGTCAGCCCCTTCAGGAAGCGGGCGACCCCGGGCGCTTCGTCGGCCGAAAGGCCGTGGGTGACCAGCGCCCCGTCAAAGCCTGATACCTTTAGTCGAGCGACAAAATCCGGGAAATTGACGACACCTTTCCCGGCGGTGGCGAAGCGGCCGTCGGCGAAACGGTCCTTGGCGTGCGCCATGGCGACATGGCCTGCCGTGGTTTCGACGGCGGCGGCGACGATGTCGCGTGCTTCGGCCGGGCTCGCCTGTTCGAACAGGTTGGCCGGATCGAGCACGATGCGCAGCCGTTTCGAGCCCATCTCGGCGATGAGGCGCATCGCGTCCGACGCCGAGGTGACGATGTTGGCCTGTTCGGGCTCGATGCCGAGATCAACGCCGTGGCGCTCGGCGAGTTGAAGCGCCTTTTCCATCTCGCTCGCCATGTCGTCCCATGCCTCAGGGGCGGCATTGTCAGGGTGATACGCCCACTGATCGTCCGCGTTGCGCGTTCCCGTGCACAAGGTGACCAGCGGAACAGAAAGGTCTGCCGCGGCCTTGATGACCACGCCAAGCCGGCGCAGGCCGTCGTTGCGCACAGCTCTGTCGGGATGGGCCATGTTGTAGGTGCCCGAGAGCGCCACCAGCGCGACACCGCAAGCATTTGACGCGGCCGCGATGGCATTAATGGCGTCTTCCGGTACCGCATCCGGCATCGACGGCAGGCCGGCGCAGGCCAGGTTGAACTGGGTGACGGCAAATCCCGCGTCGCGGACCGCTGCCAGTACGCCGGCCGGTTCGCTGCCCGGGAAGGTCTTGGCGAACACCCCGATCTGCATCAGACCGCTCCCGTGACGCTGGCGATCTCGACGCGATCGCCGGTTTCGACCGAACGGGCGATCGCCACCATGGCGCGGATCGAGGCAAGGCCGTCCTCGACGTTGGCGCCGCGCATCGGCTTGCCGTCAAGGATTGTCTCGGCGAGGCCTTCGAGCTGGCGCCTGAAGAAATGCCCGTCGGCGCCGAGCGGCTTTCGCGACGTTGCATCCTTCTCGTGAAAGATATCGACTTCACTCGCCCGGAAATACCAGGGGTTGAAGGTCTTCGCGATCACCGAGCCGTTTTCGCCATAGAGCTGGAAGCCCTCGTGCCAGTCCATGCGGACAGCCACGGTGAGGTCGAGATGGCCAAGCGCGCCGTTGGCGAATTCGGTTTCGACGAACCAGCAATAGGCGCCGAAACGCTCGTTGAGGCGGGCACGCACGGCGACGATCTCGCCGCACAGGAAGCGCGCAGTGTCGACGAGGTGCGAGCCGTGCGCGAGCATGAAATACTGCCTGAGATCGGCCTTCGGATTGCCACCCGGCTTGCGCGCCAGCTTGCTGGTGACCGGCAGCGGCTGGACCGCGTCGGTGTTGGTGTAGCGGTGAGTGGAATCGCAATACCAGGCTTTTAGCGCCAGGATCTCGCCGATCTCATCGCGGACGAAATTGCGCGCCGCTTCCAGCGCCGGGTCGAAGCGCTTCATGTGACCGACCTGCAGTACCTTGCCGGAGCGCCTGACCGCATCGGCGAGCATCTCGCCTTCCTCGATCGAGACGCCGATCGGCTTTTCGCACAGCACGTGCTTGCCGGCCTTGAGCGCCTTGATCGACATCGGCACGTGGTAGGCGTCGGAGGTCGCGACGATCACCGCCTCCAGTTGCGGGTCGGCGAGCATCTCATCGTAATCGCCATACATTTTTTCGGGTTCATAGGTCGCGCCCATGCGCGCCAGAAGATCGGGGGCGGCATCGCAGATCGCATAGAGATCGGCGTTCCCGGCCTTCACGCAGGATTCGAGATGGGCGAATTGGGCGATCGGCCCGCAGCCGAGCACGCCGACACGAAGGCGACGGTCTTGCTTCCGGATCATGGTCTCTTCCTCACGCGCCGTAGCCGCGCATCGTCTGGCGGTTGGTCTTGACCGCGGCGGCCGGATCGGCGGCGGCGATCTCGGATTCCTCTTCCAGCACCAGCCAGCCGTTGAAACGAGGTGCGGCGCTGGCGATGTCGATCACCGCTTGGGTGTCGCAGACGCCCTTGCCGAGCATCGCCCAGGTGCCGCTGGCATCGACGTCTTTCAGATGCACGTAGCGGATGCGGTCGCGGTAGGTGGTGAGTGTGTCGATCATGTCTTGATGGCCGCGCAGTATGTGGCCGGTGTCGGGCACCCAGCCGACGAGCGAGGGGTCGATCAGAGCGAAAATCCGGTCATAATCGGCACGGTCGAAGAGCAGCGTGTTGTGATGGGAACTCGGATGGACGGCGACCTGGACGCCGGCCTTGAGCCCGAGTTCGCCGGCCTTGTTGTAGACCTCGGCCGCGATGGCGAATTTGTCGTCGCGCGGGCCATCGGACACGACGGTGGCCGAGCCCATCGACACCAGCGCGCCTGGAAAGGCAGCGGCAAAGTCGATCCAGCGTTTCGCGGTCTCGAGGTCGGCGCCGATCTTCTCCTTCAGCGTGAAGCCGCTCTTCGAACCGAAGGCGAAGGAGACGAGCGTCAGCCTGGCCGACTTCAATGCCGTGGCGAATTCCGCCGGCCTGCCGGCATAGCGGCCGATCATCGTGTCGGTGATCTCGATGCCGGCATAGTCGCCATCGGCGATCGCCTTCAGGAGGTCGTCGGGACCGCCGGTAAAACGCTCTCCGAGCATTTCCCAGGTAAAGGTCTGGCATCCGACTTTCAGGTCTTTCACGATCGTCCTTTCATTCCTTGATGCCGCCCTGCGTCAGCCCTTCGATGATGTGCCGCCGGAAGAACAGCACCAGCACGATCAAAGGGACGGTGACGACGGCCGAAGCTGCGGCGATGTCACCCCAGGGCCCGACCCAGCGCGGTCTGCGAAAACATCGACACCGAAAGGATGACCCTCAGGATGCCGACGCGGCCCTTGACGTTGAGCCGTGACAGCGCGAAGGCAGCTGGCGACCCGGCGAAGAGGCACAGGAATGTCGTGGCCAGCGTTGTAGCAGGGCTCGAGCGCGGGGATCAGCGATGGCGAGCCTGACGATATCAGTCATTTTCTCCTCCTTGCTCTGGCAGCCTCCCAGGCAGCATTTCCGCATGTTCCATAAAAATTTTACGCGCGTCAACATTTAAAAATGCTGTAAAGCCTGCTTTCGAATGTGATCCGTTGCTGGTGCAGTAACTCAGCCAGGGCATGCCGCGTCGGGAGGTGGACTAGAAAATGCCGGGAAAATCAGGAGCCAAGCTCGGTATCGGCGTTGTCGGGTGCGGCAACATCTCGATGACCTATTTGCACAATGCGGCTCTGTTCGGTGAGGTCGAACTGCGCGCCTGCGCCGACATATCGCCCGATATTGCCGCCCTGCGCGCCAGCGAATACGGCATCCGGGCGGTCAGCGTCGATGCGCTTCTGGCCGACCCGGAGATAGAGCTTGTCCTCAATCTGACCATCCCGGCGGCGCATTTCGATATTTCGTTTTCAGCGCTTTCGGCGGGCAAGCACGTCTTCACCGAAAAGCCGCTGGCAACCTCGGCAAGCGACGGCCGGCGCCTTGTCGCCGAGGCGGCGGAGCGCGGGCTGCTGCTGGGCTCGGCCCCGGACACCTTCCTCGGCGCCGCCGGACGGCGGGCGCGCCGCCTCATGGACGAGGGCGCGATCGGCCGCGCCGTGACCGGCACCGCCTTCATGATGGGGCGCGGCATGGAGCACTGGCATCCCAATCCGCAATTCTACTATCAGCCCGGCGGCAGACCGGTCTTCGACATGGGTCCGTACTACCTGACGATGCTGGTCAATTTGCTCGGGCCGGTGGCCCGCGTGATGGCGATGGCGACGCGGGGCCAGGAGGAGCGGCTGATCACCGCCGAAGGCCCCTACCGGAACATCAGCTTCAAGGTCGGCACACCGACCAACATCCTGTCGCTGCTGAAGTTCCGCTCAGGCGCCACCGTCACCTTCGGCGCCTCGTGGGATGTCTTCAGGCACTCCAACCATCCGATCGAGTTGCACGGTACCGAAGGCTCGCTCAGGCTGCCCGATCCGGACACGTTCGGCGGCACCGTTTCGCTGTCGGAACGTGGGGCCGACTGGGCCGACTTCCACAGTGAGAGCGAACTCTATGGCTTGCGCAATTGGCCCTATGCCGCGCCGGACCGCGCCAACTACCGCATGCTCGGCGTCGCCGACCTTTCTCGCGCGCTGGCAACCGGAAGAAAGCCGCGGGCGTCCGGCGACCTTGCGCTGCATGTGCTGGAGATCATGGAGGCGATTCTCACTTCGGGAGAAAGCCGTGAGTCCGTCGCCGTCAACACAAAGGTTGATCAGCCGCCGCTTCTTGGGGAAGACGAAGCGGCCAGCCTGCTTGCCTGATATCGGAGGGGACCTACCATGACGACATCGCTTTCGCCCTTGCTCGATCCGGAGGCGCGGCATGTGCTCGGGCTCGACCGGCAGGCGGCTGCCCCGCCATTCGAAGCTGGCACGCCCGAAGAAGCGCGCCGCGCCTATGAGCAGGGCTTTCCGGCATTGCAAGGTGAGCGTGAGCCTGTCGCTTCGCTGACCGAGCGCATCATCGCCGGGCCAGGCGGCCCGTTGACGCTCAGGATCTATCGCGGACAGGGCGCGAGCGGGGCCGCTGCCCGGGCGCTGCTCTATCTGCATGGCGGCGGCTGGGTGATCGGCAATCTCGAGTCGCATGACGAGATCTGCCGGTGGCTTGCCAATATGGCGGCCTGCGTCGTCGTCTCCCCCGACTACCGGTTGGCGCCGGAGCACAAATTTCCGGCGGCGATCGAAGATTGCCGTGCCGCACTTTCCTTCATGCAGGAGCGCGCGGGCGACCTCGGCATCGATGCAGAGCGACTCGCTGTCGCCGGCGACAGTGCCGGCGGCAATCTCGCTACCGTGCTTTGCCTGCTTGCGCGCGGCGACAAGAACCCGCCGACTGCGCAACTGCTGTTCTATCCGAATACGGACGCCTCGCAGGCGGCAGACAGTTATCGCCGCTTTGCCGAGGGTTATGGTCTCACCGCGGCGACCATGGCCTGGTTCCGCGACCACTACATCCGCGATGCCAGGGACATTGGCGACTGGCGCGTATCGCCGCTCAAAGCCGCGAGCCTTGCCGCCGCAGCCCCGGCCTTTGTCGCCATCGCCGGTCACGACATCCTCGCCGATGAAGGCGAGGCTTATGCCAAGCGTCTGGAAGATGACGGTGTGCCGGTCGTCCTGCGGCGTTGGCCCGGCCAGATCCACGGCTTCGTGTCGATGGGCCGTCATGTTCCGGCGGCGCGGCAAGCGGTCGGCGCGGCGGTTGCCGCATGGCGCGGCTTCGATCCTGTCTTTGGAAACGCTCAGGCCGACTGACGCATGACCAGCGTCGCGTCGAGACTGACCTTGGGGGCAACTGCCGCGTCGTCCTCGTCCAGCAAGGCCAGCAGCGTCTCGACGCTGCGTCCCGCCATCGAAGCGAAATCCTGCGCCATGGTGGTGAGGGCAGGGCAGGTGTAGCGGCTCAGCGGATGGTCGTCATGGGCTGCGACCCGCAGGTCGCAATCGCCCTTGCGGCCGACCTTGCGGCCTTGCGAGTAGGCGGCGGCCATCACGCCGAAGGCGAGACGGTCGTTGGCGCACAGAATGGTCTTGCCCGGCAGACCGCCACGGGCGAGCATCGCTTCCATCTGCTCGTAGCCGATCCGTTCGAAATCCCAGGTGTAGTCATAGGTGTTGCCGATGAGCATCGGCTCATGCCCAAGCCGCTGCATGGCGCCAACATAGCTGTTCAGGCGTTCGCGCGAATTGTGGTTGACGTGCGGGATGTCGAAATAGACCGGGGCATCGCCGGAGCGGCAGAGATAATCGACGATGGTCGAGACGCTCTGGCTGTTGTTGTTGCCGACGAATGGCGTGTCGCCCTCGAGATAAGTGTCGAAATAGACGATCGGTATGGTCTGTGTCAGCTTCTCCAGCGTGCGGTGGTCTGAGCGCAGGCCGAGCGGCGCAATCAGCGCGCCGGAGACTTTCAGCGAAAGAATGGTTCGCGCTGCTTCCACTTCGAGCTCGCGCGAGCCGTGCGAGGAGATCACGATCGGCCAGTAGCCTTCGTCGCGCAGCCTGAGTTCGATTCGGCTGACCATCTCGGAATAGAAGGGATCGGCGACCGTCGGCACGACAATGCCGATGCTGCGGGTCCGCTTGCGGTTCAGGTTTCGCGCAAAGAGATTGGGCTGGTAATCGGACGAGCGCAGCGCTACCTCGATCCGCTGACGTGTCGCCGGCTTGACGCTGGTCGGATCGTCGAAATATTTCGACAGTGTCGGCCTGGAGACGCCGCAAGAGCGAGCAAAATCCTCCATCGTCTTGTGTGTCATCGACATCAAAGCCCCCGCGCTGCTGCGAGCGCTGCCCGGTCTACATACGGTACGCCAGCGCGCATCTGCAAGGCGAAACTTTACAGACAATTTTGATAGTTTTCATGCGTCAATTTATTAATTGACGCGAAAAAGCACAAGCCGTATTCACCTCCGTGGTCGAATTCGAAATTCATGTCACCCGGAAAGTGCTCGCGCGGTTCATCAGAAGCGAGGCCGGGGCGAAACGCCGGGAGGGATTCCGCGAGATGAGGAAGCTGGTCAGTGCCGGCGAGATTCTGGTCGAGATCATGGCCGAGCGGATCGGCCAGAGCTTTCTCGAGCCTGGTCCGCTGCTTGGACCCTACCCGTCCGGAGCGCCTGCCATCTTCATCGGCCAGGCGGCGGCGCTCGGCCAGCCGGCCGGTCTCATCGGCGCCGTGGGCGACGACGATTTCGGCAGGCTGAATATAGAGCGGCTGCGGGCACTGGGCGCCGACGTGTCGGCGATCGCGGTACACAAGGGCCATGCAACGGGCACGGCCTTCGTCACCTACCGGGCCGACGCCAGCCGGCATTTCGTCTTCAACATCCGCAACAGCGCCTCCGGCCTGATCGAGACCGACGCGGCGGCAACAAACTTGCTCGCTAGCGCCGATCACGTCCATGTCATGGGTTCGTCGCTGTTTTCCGACCGCGCCATCGCGGTGACGCTATCGGCGATCGAGACTGTCAAGGCCAAAGGTGGAACCGTGTCCTTCGATCCGAACATCCGCCGGGAGATCATGCAGGCGTCCGGCATGCGCGCGGCGCTCGATCATGTGCTGGCGCGAGCCGACATCTTCCTGCCGAGCGGCGAGGAGCTCTTCCTGTTTTCATCGGCGAAGGACGAGAAGGGCGCAGTCGACGAATTGCTCGCCCGTGGCCTGTCCTGCATCGTCTTAAAGAAAGGCGCCGCCGGCGCCGTTTATCATGATCATCACGGTGCGGTCGCCTCGTCCGGCTTTGCCGTCGACGAGGTCGATCCGACCGGCGCGGGCGATTGTTTCGGTGCTGCCTTCGTCTCGTTCTGGCTGCGCGGGGCGGCTCCTGCCGAAGCCCTGCGGATCGCCAATGCCTGCGGTGCGCTTGCCGTCACCCGCAAGGGGCCGATGGAAGGCATTTTCCCGCTTGAAGCGGTCGAGGCATTCATCGCCACGGGCAACACGCTGTGAGTGACGCGACGCGAAGGTTTGCGAACATTGCGGCCAGGCGCGCCGCAGGCGAGAGAAGCGGCATCGCCTCGGTCTGCTCGGCGCATCCGCTGGTCATCGAGGCTGCCCTGCGTCACGGCGCCGCGCGGCACGCGGACGTGCTGATCGAGGCCACCTGCAACCAGGTCAACCACGAGGGCGGCTACACCGGGATGACGCCCGCCGGCTTTCGCAGCTTCGTCGAGGCGCATGCGCTGAAAGCGGGTTTCCCAGTCGATCGCCTGATCCTTGGCGGCGATCATCTCGGACCCAATCCGTGGAAACATTTGGCTGCGGCCGCTGCGATGAAGAAGGCGGGGGCGATGATCGATGCCTATGCGAGCGCCGGCTTCACCAAGATGCATCTGGATACGAGCATGGCCTGCGCCGACGATCCAGCCGTGCTTGCCGACGAAACGATCGCCGCGCGCGCGGCCGAACTTGCTGAAACCGCCGAGGCGGCGGTCGAGCGGGCAGGCGGCGAAAAACCGGTCTACGTCATCGGCACCGAAGTGCCGGTGCCGGGCGGTGCATTGGAGGCGCTCGACCACTTGCATGTGACCGCGCCGGACGATGCTTTGCGAACGGTGGAGGTACACGCCCGAGCGTTTTCCCGCGCCGGCCTCGAGGCCGCTTTTGCCCGAGCGATAGGCGTCGTCGTCCAGCCGGGAGTCGAGTTCGGCAATACCGAAATCGTGCCCTATGCTCCGGCCAAGGCGACCGAACTCGCGGCCGTGCTCGACCGCATGCCAAAAGTTGTTTTTGAAGCGCATTCGACCGACTACCAGCCGGCCGAAGCGCTTAACGCTCTCGTTCGCGACGGCTTCGCCATTCTCAAGGTCGGCCCCTGGCTGACCTTCGCGCTTCGCGAAGCGCTGTACGGGCTCAGCCACATCGGCGATATCCTCGCGCCGGACCCTTCGCGCGAGAGCCTGAGTGCCGCGATGGAACGCATTATGCTGGCGTCACCGGACAACTGGCAGCAATATTATCTGGGCACGCCGGACGAGCAGTGCGTGCAGCGGCATTTCTCGCTCAGCGACCGCATCCGCTATTACTGGCCGACGCCGGAGGCGCAGCGCGCGACACAGACGCTGCTGGACGTGCTGAGCGAGAAGGACATTCCCCGGCCTCTGATAAGCCAGTATCTGGGGCAGCTCGACGCCGAGGTTGCGGCAGGCCGGGTCAAGCCCCTCGCGCACGACCTTCTGATCGGCAGCATCACCCGTGTCCTCGATATCTACGCGGACGCGACGGGACAGTAGGGATTGCGCCGGCGGAAAAACGGCAGCCGCCTAAATCCGCCTCATAGAGCCCGATGTCGACGTCGTTCGAAAAGAGCGTCGCCGCAATTTACAACTAACATGTTAGTGTGCTACGACTGCTGCACATTGATATCTGGAGAGAATAGCAGTGGCCTCGCGCTTTGGTCTTTCGGTTGCCCTCACCACGCCTTTCGAGGCTTCCGGGCAAATCGCCATCTCTCCCATGATCACGCAGGCCCGGGCTTGCCTTGGCGCCGGCTGCAGCAGCGCAACGCTCTTCGGCACCACCGGTGAAGGCGCCTCGGTGGGCACGGGAGAGCGGCGGATTGTTACCGAGGCCATGCTGGCCGCCGGCATTCCGGCACATCAGCTCGTCGCCAGCGTGCTGGTCGATGCGGCCGAAGACGCTGCCGAACAGGCGCAGCATGCCTTGCAGTGCGGTGTCCGCAACATCCTGCTGGCTCCACCGAGCTACTTCAAGAATGTCGGCGAGGACGGGTTGTTCGGATGGTTTTCCGCCGTCTTCGCTGCGCTCGGCCCACTGGCCCGCGGCGTCCTCCTCTACAACATCCCTTCTGTAACCATGGTGCCGCTCCCGCTTGGCCTGATCGGTCGGCTGCGTGCGGCCTTCCCCGGCGTGGTCGCCGGCGTCAAGGATTCGGGTGGCGACTGGAGTTACAGCGAGGCGCTGCTAAGAGCTCATGGCGACCTGGTGGTCCTGATCGGCGACGAGCGGCACCTGGCCAGAAGTGTGCGCCAGGGCGGGCAGGGCGCCATTTCCGGCATGGCCAATTTCGTCACCGGTGAAATCCGTGCCATGGCCGAGGATGGGCGCGACGATGCCCGTGTCGAGAGCTTCGTGCTCGAATTGCTCAAATATCCGGTCACCCCGGCGGTGAAGGTCATGGTGGCGCGCAAGACCGGCGACGAGCGCTGGCTGGCTGTCCGTCCGCCGCTGGAGCCGATCGCTTCGCAGGGGCGGCAACAGCTTGCTGCCGCCTATGACCGGCTGTTTGCGACAGAGCCGGCCTGACCGGCAAAGGGAAGCGCGCTGAAATGGACGACAGCAGCGAACCGGCAACCCTCAGGGAAAGAGCTTATGCTAGTTTCACGCGGCATTTGCTGGCCCGCGATCTCAGGCCGGGACAGTTCGTGTCGCAGCGTGAACTGGTTGCCTTTACCGGGCTGCCGCTTGGCGCCATCCGCGAGATCGTGCCGCGTCTCGAGGCCGAGGGGCTTTTGACGACTATCCCGCAGCGCGGCATGCAGATCGCCCATATTGACATCAACCTGATCCGCGAGGCCTTCCAGTTTCGCCTGTTCATGGAGCGCGAAGCGGTGGCGCTGTTCACCGTCAATGCCTCCGACGCCGAGCTCGCCCGCCTGCGGCACGAGCATGAGGACATGCTGGCTCAAGCGCTGTCGCAGGCGCCGACGCCGGAAATGGAAGCCAGGGCCCAGAACATCGATTGGGCCATGCACGACACCTTCATCGATGCGCTGGGCAACGAGATCATCGCCAAGGCGTATCTGGTCAACTCGGTAAAGATCAGGCTTATCCACCAGGAGCGTTTCCGTATCGACGGGCGCGTCGTGCCGGTGATGCAGGAGCACCTGACGGTGATCGAAGCGCTCGAGAGCCGCGACCCGCAAAAGGCGGTCGAGGCGATCAGCCGGCATATCGACAACGCGCGCCGGTTGGCGCTCCAGATCTGAGGAAGTATGGTTCGCGGCTGCCGCGACACTAGCCACAACGACAGCAACCCAGGGAGGAAGAAATGTCGTCCAATCCGTTCAAGCCAACAAGAAGGCAAGTCCTTGCAGGAACCACGGCGCTCGCCGCCGCGGGCCTGGCGGGCCTTCGCCCGAGTTTTTCCGCCAGCGTCGACTGGAAGCGCTTTGCCGGCACGACGCTCGACGTCAATCTGGTTAAAAGCCCGCGCAGCGACACCATCCTGAAATATATCGCCGAATTCGAGGAGCTGACCGGCATCAAGGTCAACGCCGAGGCGACGCCGGAACAGCAGCAGCGGCAGAAGACGGTGATCGAGCTCAGCTCCGGCAGACCGAGCTTCGATGTCGTGCATTTGAGCTATCACGTGCAGAAGCGTCAGTTCGAAAAGGGTGGCTGGCTAGCCGACATCGCCGGCTATCTCGCCGACCCGACCCTGACCGATCCAGGGCTGGTTGAAAGCGATTTTGCCGAAGCCGGCATGCTTTTCGCCAAAGACAACCAGGGCGTGCTGCGTTCGCTGCCTTTCTCGGTGGACTACTGGATCGTCTACTGGAACAAGGAGCTGTTCGAGGCCAAGGGCCTCAAATACCCTGAATCGTTCGACCAGCTGGTGGCCGCCGCCGAAACGCTGACCGATCCATCGACCAACACGTTCGGTTTCGTCGCCCGCGGCCTCAAGAATGCCAACACGCCGGTGTGGACGTCGCTGATGCTCGGCTACGACATGACGCCGCTCGACGACAAGGGAAAGCTGCGCACCGAAACGCCCGAGGCGATCGAGGCCGCTGCCCTCTACCAGAGGCTGATGACCAAGTCCGCCCCTCCCGGTGTCACCGGCTTCAATTGGGCCGAAGCGCAGTCCGCCTTCCTGCAAGGCAAGATCGGCATGTGGTTCGATGGCGTGGGTTTTGCCCCGCCGATGGAAAATCCCGAAAAGTCGCGCGTGGTCGGCAAGGTCGGCTATGGCGTCATGCCCAAGGGGCCCAAGGCGCATGCCTCCGGGACGTTTGGCGACGGCCTCGGCGTGACCGCCTCCAGCGAAAAGAAGGAAGCTGCCTATCTCTTCTGTCAGTGGGCGGTTTCCCCGGCGATGGGCGCACGCCTGCTCCAGGCCGGCGCCGGCGTGCCGTTCCGCAAGTCGGTGCTGGAAGATCCCAAGGTGCGCGAAGGCGTCACCATGCCGGCAAGCTGGCTCGATGCGGTGGTTCAGTCCGGCAATATCAGCAGGCTGGCGCTGCCGGTGATCATCCCGGTCACCGAGTTCCGCGACATCTACGGCGTGGCGTTGACCAACATGATTGCCGGTGCCGATCCTGCCGAAGAACTGAAGAAGGCCACCGCGCAGTTCCAGCCGGTTCTCGACAGGAGCGAGCAGGGCTGATGTCGACCATCGCCCCAGGTCGCACCGGGGCGACGATAGATCGCACCGGGGCGGCGACGCAAGCCATCGAGGAGAGCCAGTCGGTCCGACTGGCTCCCAACTACTGGCCCTTCGTCGTTCCGGCGCTCGTCGTCGTTAGCGCCGTGATCGTCTTTCCCTGGGCTTTCACGCTCTGGATGAGCGTCAACCGCTGGACGCTCGGCCAGTCGCGGAGCTTTGCCGGGATGGAAAACTATCTCCGTCTGGCCAGCGACCCGCGATTCTGGGAATCCCTTGTTCATACGTTAACCTACACCTCGCTATCGGTGGCAGCGCCGATGTTCCTGGGCACTGTCGCCGCCCTGATCTTCGACGCCAGGTTTCCGCTGCGCGGCCTGCTGCGCGGCGTCTTTGTCATGCCGATGATGGCAACGCCGGTTGCGGTGGCGCTGGTCTGGACCATGATGTTCCATCCCCAACTCGGCGTGCTCAACTACCTTCTATCGCTGGTCGGCATCCCGGCGCAGGAATGGATATTCAACGCCAACACCGTCATCCCTTCGCTGGTCGCGGTCGAGACCTGGCAGTGGACGCCGCTGGTGATGCTGATCGTGCTGGGCGGGCTGGCCTCGGTACCGCGCGAGCCGTTCGAGAGCGCCGAGATCGACGGTGCCAATGCCTGGCAGCAATTCCGCTACCTCACCCTGCCGATGATCGCGCCGTTCCTGATGATTGCGTTGATCATCCGCACCATCGATGCGCTGAAGAGCTTCGACATCATCTATGCGATGACCCAGGGCGGACCGGGCACGGCGTCGGAAACCATCAATATCTATCTCTACAACACCGCCTTCTCCTACTACGACATCGGCTATGGCTCGGCCATGGCCGTGGTGTTCTTCATCGTCATTGTGGCGCTGTCCTTCATCCTCCTGATGCTGCGCCAGCGCTCGCAGTGGAACGATGCGGAGGGCAAATAGATGAGCTCACGGTTGCTCAACCAGATCGGCCTGTTTTTCGCGGCTCTGGTCATCGTCTCGCCGGCGATCCTCTTCTTTCTCTGGATGATCTCGCTTTCGCTGAAATTCGAGATCGACAACGGCGCCTATCCGCCGATCCTGATCCCCGAACGCTTCGCCTGGTCGAACTATATAAAAGTGTTCGAGGAGAACAATTTCCTGCTCTATCTCTGGAATTCGGTTCTGGTGACGGGCACGGCGACACTGCTGGCGCTGCTGATCGGCGTACCGGCCGGCTATGGCATAGCGCGGCTCAAGGCTGAAAGATCGGCGATCGTCATCATGATCGCCCGCATGACGCCGGGGCTGTCCTATCTCATCCCGCTGTTTTTGCTGTTCCAATGGATCGGGATCCTCGGAACGCTCTGGCCGCAGATCATTATCCATCTGGTGGTGACGGTGCCGATCGTGGTCTGGGTGATGATCGGCTATTTCGAGACCACGCCGATGGAGCTGGAAGAGGCGGCCAACATCGACGGCGCCAGCTCCTGGCAGGTGTTCCGGCTGGTCGCGCTGCCCATCGCCAAGCCGGGCATCGTTGTCGCCTTCATTCTGTCCGTTATCTTTTCGTGGAACAATTTCGTCTTCGGCGTGGTGCTCGCCAGCCGCGAGACGCGCACATTGCCGGTCGCCGTCTACAACATGCTTTCCTATGAGCAGGTGAGTTGGGGGCCGCTCGCCGCCGCCGCACTGGTGGTGACGCTGCCGGTGCTGGTCCTGACCATGTTCGCGCAAAAGCAGATCGTCGCCGGACTGACCGCCGGCGCGGTGAAGGGCGGCTGAAGACGCATTCGAGATCGACATCACTTTTTCTCCCGGAGAAATCCAATGGCATCGGTAACCATCAACAACGTGCAGAAGGCTTTCGGAGCCACCAAGATCATTCACGACGTCAGTGTCGATATCGCCGACGGCGAGTTCGTCATCCTGGTCGGCCCGTCGGGATGCGGAAAGTCGACGCTGCTGCGCATGATCGCCGGACTTGAAACGATCTCGGGCGGCAAGATTGCCATCGGCGAGCGTATGGTCAACAATCTGCGGGCGCGAGACCGGAACATCGCCATGGTGTTCCAGAACTATGCGCTGTATCCGCATATGACGGTGGCCGACAATATGGGCTTTGCGCTCAAGATCAAGAAAGCCGATCCGGCCGATACCGCTGGCCGCGTCAGGAATGCCGCCAGCATCCTCGGCCTGGAAAAGCTGCTTGAGCGCTATCCGCGTCAGCTCTCCGGCGGCCAGCGCCAGCGCGTTGCCATGGGCCGCGCCATCGTGCGCGACCCGCAGGTCTTCCTGTTCGACGAGCCGCTCTCCAATCTCGACGCCAAGCTGCGTGTCCAGATGCGCGGCGAGATCAAGGCGCTGCACCAGCGGCTCGGCACCACCACCATCTATGTCACGCATGACCAGATCGAAGCGATGACCATGGCCGACAAGATCGTCGTGCTGCATGACGGCCTGGTCGAGCAGATCGGCGCGCCGCTCGACCTCTACGATCAGCCGGCCAATCTCTTCGTTGCCGGCTTTATCGGCTCGCCCGCCATGAACTTCATTGCTGGCCGCATCGAGGAAGGCGTGTTCCGCAGCGCCGGCGGGCTGATCCTGCCGCTGCCGGAAGGTGCCCGCCCGGCTGACGCTGCAGGACGCGAACTTGTCTACGGCATCCGCCCCGAACATATCCGCGCAACCGCCCAGGGCATGCCAGGAACGGTCACGCTTCTGGAAGCCACGGGTTCAGAAATCTTCGCCAAGGTCGACTGCGCCGGCGAGGAAATTTCCTGCCTGTTCCGCGAGCGGCTGCCGCTCAGGCAAGGCGCGCAGGTGCGGATCGAAGTCGATCGCGCATGCGCCCACCTCTTCGACGCGAAAACCGGCCGGCGTATCTGATTGGCGTGGCCTGCGCGTCATGCGCTAGAGCCAGATACCATCTTTACGGTCGAGCTGGCCAACGCTCTCGGGTCCCGGATCAGCTTCTGCGGCTTCTGCGCCGTAGACCGTCCAGAGCATGTAGACAAAATACCCGACCTGCAAAACTATCGGGCTAATGATCGCCCAGCCGATTGAGCCCGTTGCCCAATACGTCGAGATCGACACAAGGCACGACGTAGTGAGTATCCCCACCAGGACCTGCAGAACGTTCATCTGTTTTTTCAAAGCGTCCCGGAACTGACAACAGCCGAGAGGCTCCCCCAACCCAATACTCGATACTCAATACCCCGAACCAACATCCCATTATTTTAGGGATTGCGCAAGTACCATGTCGGGTAGCGGCTGCGACATGCAACCTTCAGTTTAAAGTTGTTTATTCCGGCGGTCTGTCGGCTGCCAACGAAGGGTGTAAAAGCTGGTGGAGGCGACTCTCGCGGGTGGCTCCGCCTGGGGCGAGTGGGGTGTGTCCTCGTCGTCGTTCGCCTTGGCAGGCGGAGCAAGTTCCCGTCCTGCAAGCAGGGAAGCCGATTGGCAAGGACGGCAGCACGGCCTGGGAGATCGGTCAGCCTCCATCATCCCTGCGGATGACCTAACCTTCCAATCGGCCGCGGTCCAAAGCAGGTGCAGATATCTGGTTAGAGGAGTCCATAGACCAAAAATTCCGATTGGCGTCCTAGCCCCTCTGTGATCGTCAACTGGGCAGACGAGACAGTTCGAAGTCGGTTCCATTTCTGGATAGCCGCTGCTCGGCGGACCGGAACATGTCGTCGAACGCGAGTTCATCCTCGAAGACTACCCCTCCGACGCCTATGCTCAGGACATCCTCCGCCCCTTTTGGCGCGAAATAGACTTGCGCAACGCGCGCCCGGATACGCTCACCGACCTCCTTGGCGTCTTCTTCGGTGGCACCAGGTAGAAATACCCCAAAGATGGATGTCCCTATGCGGCCGATCAGATCCTCCTCGCGCACTGATGACTTTATGGTCGAGGCTATGAGCCGCAAGGCCTCGTCGCCCCATTCAATACCAAATCGCAGGTTGATGGATCGAAGGTGTTCGGGATGGATGACCAGGAAGGCGCCCGAACGAGAGCCACGCTCGGACGGCTTCTTTACTCTCCGTTCGATGATCGAAGTAAAAACCGTTCCGTTCAAGCAGCCCGTCAGACCGTCGTAGGTCGCTGACTTGTTTAGCTCTTGCCGATAGCGGCGGATCTCAACCCGACCCCAGCCGATCAACAGGAAAAGCGGTAGCCCAATGACGAGGGGGACGAGCGTTGCCGTGACAACGCCGCGTCCGAACGGCGTGAGCCCATCGGCGAACAGGAGCAGATAGTTGAGGGCTAGCGAAAAGCCCAAACTCCCGGCGGTCCCCAAAAACGTCAGCCATGCGATACTCTTCCACGCCTGGGCAGAGCTGTTCGCCATCGATTTTGTCACTAACCGATCTCCTGTCAGATAGGCTGGCATAAGGCCGGCAAGTTACAAATTCCGTCTCAAAAGCCAATACAATTTGATCGATCTGACTGAACGAGCTCTGGCTGACCACAGATGAAGCTGGAGTTGCCCGCGAGAAAGATGGAAGACAACAGTTAACAAACTAAGTGTCGGCGCAGGCTGAACAACCAGCAGCGCAGGCAACCGCCTGTATCAGCATGCTGCGCTAGTGTCATGATCGCGTAATTCGTGCGATTATTGCGTTGATTCGATTGGAGATGCGATGCATGGGACGAGTTGCTGCAACCATCGACTTGAGCGCCGAGGAACGCAAGGAGCTTGAAGGTCTGTCGCGCCGGC